>NZ_JAEQCI010000032.1:0-94867 GCF_020738565.1 Microcoleus sp. PH2017_12_PCY_D_A
CTTATTTAGAGCATAATTCCACCACCAGCGGGTGCAGCCAAAGTGCTGAGATAGCAATATTTGCTGCTCTTGAGTTGGATAAAGTCGAATTTTGACAGCCTTGTGCAACATCTTAATACCTCCTTACTGGATTATACAGATTGCCCTAAAACTGTCAAGAAGATTTGGAGATTTCTGTACCTACAATCTAAGAGCCTTTCATGGGGCCACCAAACCGGGTACAGTTATGCCAGGGGAATTCCCGGCGAGTAGTTAAACTACAATTGGTTGATTCCCGACTAGCCCGATCGAACTTTATAAGAATCGTAGAGAATTCCTATGGACGCCGCAGCACTCTGGCAACGCTATCAAGACTGGCTTTACTATCACTCTGGATTGGGACTTTACCTCGATATCAGCCGGATGGGATTCGACGACGATGCGGTAGCAGCACTGAAGCCCAAATTTGACAAAGCTTTCAAAGATATGACAGCTTTGGAAGCAGGTGCGATCGCCAATCCCGACGAAAACCGCATGGTGGGCCACTACTGGCTGCGAAACCCCGATTTAGCTCCCACTCCAGAATTAAAACAAGAAATAGTCGAAGGTATATCACAAGTCGAAGAATTTGTCAAGAAAGTTCAAAGCCGCGATATAAAACCGCCATTTGCTCCGCAATTTACCGACATAATCTCGATCGGCATTGGCGGTTCTGCCCTCGGCCCTCAATTCGTCGCCGAAGCCTTATCCCCAGACATTCCGCCCCTAGCAATTCATTTTATCGACAACACAGATCCGGCTGGGATCGATCGCATCCTCAACAAAATCAAAGACAAACTCGCCAGCACCCTAGTAATTACAATCTCCAAATCCGGCGGCACCCCCGAGCCTCGCAACGGCATGCTCGAAGTTCAAAAAGCCTTCGCAGCCCAAAAACTCGACTTCGCCAAACACGCAGTTGCCATCACCGGCACAGACAGCCAACTAGACAAATTAGCCAAATCCGAAGGCTGGATTGCCAGCTTCCCCATGTCAGACTGGGTGGGAGGACGCACTTCGGAACTCTCAGCCGTAGGACTTTTGCCAGCAGCCTTGCAAGGCATCGACATTCGGGAAATGCTCGACGGCGCTAAAGTCATGGACGAAGCTACCAGAATTCCCGACATTAAAAACAATCCCGCCGCCCTTTTAGCCATGTCCTGGTATTTTGCCTGCAACGGACGCGGCGAGAAAGACATGGTAGTTTTGCCTTACAAAGATTCTCTGCTATTGTTCAGCCGCTATTTGCAGCAGTTAGTCATGGAATCTCTAGGCAAAGAAAAAGATTTAGACGGCAACACAGTTTATCAAGGAATATCAGTCTACGGCAACAAAGGCAGCACCGACCAACACGCCTACGTCCAGCAACTGCGAGAAGGCGTGCCGAATTTCTTCCTAACATTTATCGAAGTTTTGGAAGACAGACAAGGAATTTCTCCTGAAGTAGAACCGGGCGTCACCTCGGGAGATTATTTATCTGGTTTGTTGCAGGGAACTCGACAAGCTTTGTACGAAAATCACCGAGATTCAATCACTGTCACAATTACAAAAGTCAACCCTCGGACAGTAGGAGCATTAATCGCCCTCTACGAAAGAGCCGTAGGTTTTTACGGTTCCTTGGTGAATGTCAATGCCTATCACCAACCAGGAGTCGAAGCTGGCAAAAAAGCGGCCGCTGCTGTGTTGGATTTGCAGCAACTGGTGCTGCAAGTGCTCAAAGACGCTCAAGCACCTCTGTCTGTATCAGAGATAGCAAAAAAAGCAGGAAGGCCAGAGCAAATTGAGGCAATTTACAAAACTCTGCGGCATTTGGCCGCAAACGGGCGGGGCGTAGCTTTGGAGGGAAAATTAGCGCAGCCTGCTACTTTAACCGCAAGTTATAAGAAATACCCTGAAAACCCTGCGACTTTAGTCCAGGGATGAAAGGGCGTTGCAGGATTTATCCTGCCTGCCCCATCTTGACAAACTGATTTTGGTTTGATAAATTTGTTGAAACTTAGTTGGTGAAAAACCCGACAGTTGCAAGCCGTTAGGCAAAAAAGTAGCCATAGACTCAGCCATGAGCGAGTGGGTAGTGGGTATCTGACTTACCCTTTAAGAGTTAAATTTTGGACGGATTCATCCTCCAATGTTTGTCCTTAAGAATCCCCGCGTCTTCAGACCGGGGAGTGTCAAAAAGAGAATTAAACAGTAGAATTAAAAATTAAAAGTGATTAATTTCACTTTTAATTTTTCATGTTTAATTTTTAATGTCCGCCCATGCCCTTGACGATTCTGGTTGCTGACGACGATTTCGCGACGCGCTTGTCGATTACCGATTATCTGGAAATTGCCGGATACTCTGTAATCGCTGCTGAGAACGGCAAAGAAGCTTTAGGCTTGGTAGAGGAATTTCAGCCGCACTTGATTGTTACCGACATTACAATGCCCGAGATGGATGGCTACGAATTCGTGCGCCGAGTTCGGACTCGTCCCGCTTTCCGCTTGCTACCGGTGATTTTTTTGACGGAACGCACCAGCACCCAGGAACGGATTCGCGGCTATCAGATGGGGTGCGATAATTTTCTGGCTAAGCCTTTTGACCTCCCGGAATTGGGTGCAGTAATTCGCTCTTTGCTCGATCGCTACGCTCTAATTGCTCAGGCACCGTCTCGCACCCCCGAACCCGAACCTATCCCAACAGAGGCAGGTTTCATCGCCAATGACCAGCCTGAAGCGGATTTTTTAACTCAAAAGCCAGAAACGACCGATTCCTTACGGGATAGCTACGCCGTGCGTGCATCTGGCAGCCGAAATACTCCGAATTTGACGCAACGAGAGCAGGAAGTTCTAGATTTGGTGACAGAAGGTCTTTCTAATGTTCAAATCGGCGATCGGCTCCACCTCAGTCATCGCACCATCGAAAAGCACGTCAGCAGCTTGTTCAGAAAAACTGAAAGCAACAACCGGGCAGAACTTGTGCGCTTTGCCATGGAACACCATTTAGTCAGATAACCGCCAACCACTTTTGGCACTAAAATTACCTACACTTATCCCACAAATATGAATAACAGCACGCTCAAAAATTACTTTAAAAATGAGAAAATTCTATATGTTGTCGCCTTAGTAGCTTCCATAATTTTCTCTATTTCCATGGCATCAATGGGAATCACCAAGTTTTACAGCGTTTTACAGGGTGGAGAAAACTATAACGATTTCCCTACCGGCGGTTTGAGTGCGATCAGAATTATAATTAACGGTTCCTATTTGATAGCAACAGTTACATATATTATCTGGCTAATCAAAAAAAAGCAGATTGGTTCCAGCTTTTTAGAAATTTTAAAGTATGCAATCCCCTTTCTGGCCCTTGCCCTCATAGCTTATCCCCAAAGTAATGACATTTATATGTACTTGCATTACGGAGCGATGACCTTAAATAAAATCAATCCTTATCTTAATACATCCAATAGCTTTGTCTCAGCTATATCTCCCTTTCTTCACTGGTTGCAAACTTCTACCTACGGCCCAGTTTCTCTATTCTTTTTTTCGGTATCAGCACTTGCTCTACCAATTAGCCCTTTACTAGGAGTTTATATTTTTAAAATAATCTGCGTGTTGGTACATACACTCAATGCTTACTTGATTTGGCGGTTGCTAACAAATTCTGAAACCCGTAACTTCATAACAATGGCTTATTTAATCAATCCAATGTTGTTAAACGAGCAGATAGCTAATGCTCACCTTGATGTTTTAGTTGCCAATACATTGATTGTTTTAATAGGATGTATTTATTACCAACGTTATGTTTTTGCAATTTTAGCAATTTGGGTAGGTTTTCTAGTAAAAACATTACCTATTATTTGGCTGCCCTTAGTTGTTGCTTTCCTCTGCAAGCAGCGTCGGTGGAAAGATCTAGCGGCATCAGCATTACTTTCTATATTAATTATCGCGGTAATAACTTCGACATTTTTACCAACAGTTTCAGCTTGGGGAAGTTTGTTAAATCCGGGAGTGTCGGGGGCTACAGCTCGATCGTTTCACCACATGATTAATATATGTTTGACTTTATTGCCAAATGTCACCTTTGAAACCCGCACAAATTTTCTTTCATTGCTCAAACAATTGACATATTTAAGTTGGATTGGCTTCTACACAGGGACGTTAATTAGATCGTACTTTCGCAAAAATGATTCGGAAATTAATTTAGTATCAGATATTGGATGGACGACTCTAACTTTGTTTTTGTTTGCTACACCTTGGCTAATGCCTTGGTATTCTTCTATTTTGCTACCAATTGCTGCTTTAAGTATCAATTCTCCCAATTTTGTGTTGACAAGTTTAACTTTTTGTTTATCGCCAAGTATTATTTTGGGAGGGGGAGGGGGAAAAACTGCAATCTCCCTAGTTACGAGTTTTATTAGCGTTCTCCCGCCTACAATATTGGTAATAACCCGGCGAAAAAAGCCTCTTTTTTTAAATTGATTGCTCGTCGCCACCTACTTGGAACTGTTCCTGACTGATAACGTATTCCAACAAACCCCCCGAAGCGTCCAGCAGCAAATCAATTACTCGATCGAATCCCTCCGGGCCGCCGTAGTAAGGATCGGGCACTTCTTTAAGGTCGTATTTCTGGCAAAAATCGCACATCAAGCGCACTTTATCTTTATATTTTCCCGCAGTATCAACAGCAAGAATACTGCGATAATTGTCGCGATCCATCGCCAAAATCAAATCAAAATTTTCAAAATCTTTCCTGTTAAATTGGCGGGCTTCGCCTAACAATTCTATCTTGCGCTTCCTCGCGGCCAATGTCATCCGGCTGTCAGGGGGGCTGCCAATGTGATAGCCGCCAGTTCCCGCTGAGTCGCAGGTGATGCGATCGCTCAAACCAGCTTTTTTGATTAAGTGATTCATAATATTTTCGGCTGAGGGCGATCGGCAGATATTTCCGAGGCAGACAAACAATAATTTATAAGACATTTAATTGATAATTGGTCAAACAGGTCATCGGTCATCGGTCATCGGTCATCGGTCATCGGTCATCGGTCATCGGTCATTGGAAGGAAGAAGAAAAAAGATGTTTTGTTGTTCCCAATTACCAATGTTTCCTGCTTCATACCAATCCACCAGTCATTAGCTATCAAGCCCTTAGTTAAACATAAATCACTAATGACTAATGACTGATGACTAATGACTGATGACTAATGACTGATGACTGGTGGCTTAGAAACCGGGGAGATTCAGTCCGCCAGTGAGTTCTTCCATTTTCTCGCGCATCGTTGCCGTAGACTTAGTGTAGGCATCCAGCATCGCCACCGTGACGAGTTCAGAAACCACATCAGCACCTTCACCGATCGCATCCGGCGAAATTTCGACGCGGCGGGGTTCTTGGTTGCCGCTGAGAAAGACTTTAACCAAGCCGCCGCCGGCAGTTCCCTCAATTTCCATTACATCCAACTCTTCTTGGAGCTTTTTAGCTCCTTCTTGAACCTGCTGAGCTTTTTTGAAAGCTTCAGTCAGTTCTTTCATTTTGCCGAGGCCGAAGCCAAATCCTTGTCCTGATTTTGTCATAACTCGTTTGTGATGGTGTGTGGGGTGGCAGTGTGCCGTTTCCGCATTACTTCCATGATGCCTTAGAAGGGGAACTCTCCCAGTATTCTAACTTCTGGCTCCAACAACAGCGACCACCGCTGCTCGACTTGCTGTTGAACGTGGCGGATCACTTGAAAAATATCATTAGCCGTTGCTGACCCGCAGTTAAGAATAAAATTAGCATGACGCTGAGCTACTTGTGCGCCGCCGATCTGATATCCCTTCAGTCCTGCTTGTTCGATCAACCAGCCTGCCGCTTTGGGGCTGGGGTTGCGGAAAACTGAGCCGCAGCTAGGCAGGTGGTAGGGTTGACTCGTCCGCCGCTGGCTGAAATTGTTATTAGTTTCTGCCATTACTTGCGATCGATCGAATCCCGGCTGCAACTGGAAAGTCGCTTCTGTTACGAGTCGATCGCCCCCTTGCAACACTGAAGTCCGGTAACGATAGCCTAAATCTTCTGGTGTGAGAATTTCCACCTTACCATTAGGGGATAGCAGGCGAGCATTGACTAGAATATCAGCAGCACAGCCCCTGTGAGCGCCTGCATTCATCACCACAGCCCCTCCCACAGTGCCCGGTATGCCAACGGCCCATTCGAGGCCTTTCCAGCCCCGTTTAGCCGCCAACCAAGCGAGGCGGGGGATTGACTCCCCCGCCCCGGCTGTAACTTGACCTGTTTCTGCATTAAAATTTACCTGTTTGAGGTAGCGAGTGGCGACGACCAAACCGGACAAACCCCGATCGCTCACCAACAAATTAGAACCCGCGCCTAGGAGAGTCACCGGTATCCCTTCATGGTGCGCCCAGGCAAAACTCGCTTGCAAAGCCTCCAGACTGCGGGGAGCGACGTACCACTGGGCCGGGCCGCCGACTCGGAAAGAAGTTAGACCCGCCAACGAAACTTGAGAATTAATTTTACAGTCAGTTCCCTGCAAAGAAATAGGAGAATACACTCGCCGATTTTCCTTCACACAGGAGTCATTCGATATAGTCACCATCTTGAAAATCCTTAAAAATACATTCGCTTGAAGAGGTGGTTGCAAATTCTGTTTGCGTAACTTATGCGACTGTTTTGAGCGAGTCGCCAGACAGCAGTGTCGGTACAACCTGCACCGCCATCCGGGCGATCGACTCGGGGCGGGCCGCAAGCTAATCCGGGCGATCGGCTTCTTGATAAAAAGCCATCACCTCTGGAATAATCTGATTCAGATTGCCAGCACCCAAAAACAGAGCCAAATCCCCCGGTTGCAGATTTTCGGCTAAAAACTTGGTGACCGATTCTAGGGAAGGGCAAAACTCAACCTCTCGGCCTTCTTTAGCAATCAAATCAGCAACCTGCTGCCCGGTAATCTCTCCTAAATTCGGTTCCCCAGCACTATAAATATCGCAAGCCACAACCAAATCTGCATCCCCAAAAGATTGAGCAAATTCTGACAAAAATGTCAGAGTCCGGCTGTAACGGTGCGGTTGAAAAATGGCAACCACTCTTCCTGATTTGGGATTCTTTTCGTTACCTTCGATCCGCAAGCGAGCAGCGGCCAAGGTAACGCGAATTTCGCTGGGATGGTGGGCGTAGTCGTCCACAAACAGGATGTCATTGTGAAAACCCCGCACTTCAAAACGGCGGCGAGCTCCTTCAAAACCGACAATCGCTTTCGCAATCGCCGAAAACTCCAACCCCAACAATCGACCCACTGCTACCGCAGCTAGTGCATTGCTGAGATTGTGTTTGCCCAGCAACTTCAACTCCATTTCCCCCAGGAAAGCTCCTCGCTCCCAAATGCCAGCCTTGGTGCAGCAGGCGCCGTATTCCACGTCCGAAGCCGTGTAGTCAGCACCGCTGTCTGGATTCAAGCTGTAGCTGACATTCGGCGCAAGGCAGTCTTTGACGATTTGGTCGTCTGTGCAGCCCACCAACGTTTGACAGTTTTGGGCAAACACCTTAAATGTGTCTATTACCTGGTCGAGGGTATCGTAATGGTCTGGATGATCCAGTTCCACATTCGTCACTATGCCAATTTTGGCTATTAGTTTGACGAGAGAACCGTCGGATTCATCAGCCTCGGCGACCAAGTAGGGGCCTTCCCCTAAACGGGCATTGCCTTCCCAAGCATTTACCTCGCCTCCTACCACGATCGTCGGATCCAGACCCGCAGCCATCAGCATAAAGCCGATTAAGCTGCTAGTAGTAGTTTTGCCGTGAGTCCCTGCTACGGCTATGCTTTGGTAATCTTGAATTAACGCTGCCAAAACATCCGATCGATGAAAAATCGGACAGCCCAAATCTAAAGCAGCTCGATATTCGGCATTTGCCGGGTGAATTGCCGTCGAACATACTACTTGAGGCAATCCCCCAATTGCTTGGGGGCCCGAACCCTTGCCGTTCAATTTGAGAGCTTCGGCTGTCGCCACGGAAGTCCCTACCGCGCCAGCGACTGCCGAGGATGCGGCTTTTTCGGCTGCCCCGCGATCGTCCCGGCTACCGTTGAGGGCCGTTTGAAATACTTCAAAATTGCTGGCATCTTGACGCCAAAAAATGTGAGATCCCATTTCTTGCAAGCGCTCGGTTATGTGACTCGATTTAATGTCGGAGCCGTACACGGGCAACTTGCGTTTCGCTAGAATGTAGGCAAGGGCTGACATCCCAATCCCACCAATGCCGATGAAATGAAATGGTCTCCCGCTGAAATCAACAGAACTCGGCATCTTCGCTCCTCACACACCACACCACGCCAATAACACGCGATATCATATCAAGAATTGTTTTTTCAGGATACAGTTCGCTAGAGATTTTGTACAAAATTCTCTGCGCGTCCCTAGATTTGTGGGACTTGTAGAGATGTTTGTCTTGTATCCTATATGACTTAGTACCGAGTAGTTTTCCGGAACAGTCACAGCTCGAAAATTCCAGGTCAGAGAGAATGGGGTCTGGGGTCTGGACTAACAGACTAATTTTGGGCGGTTGCATACTCCTGCATTCTTTCTATTTCTATCCGCCTCCTGTGCTGGGATACGGCAGCAAAAGCCCCACAACCTTTGTACGAAGATTGAGGGTAAAACCCATCAGGATTTACAAACACTACCACGTCTGACAAAAGTTCGCTCATTTTCTACTCATTTATCTGCTGGTACGGTCATTTTTTCCCGAAAGTCAGAGATTGACTCGATCGCCACTACCGTGCTTTCTCACTTATCTTTATACATCCTCTCACTTCACCAAGGTATCTTGTTGGGCTTGGGCCCTCTTACCGTATGTTATACATTACATTAAGGTATAAGCCAACAATTTCAATCACAGTCATACTTCACCTATTTGAGAATAGCTATATACAAAATATATATTGAATCGCAACAGTGGAAAAGCGATCGATCTGACTGGTAAAAGCGTACAAACATGAAATTGGGGCGATGTCTGTATTACTCCTGATTTTTGGGAAATATGGGGAAAATAGCGATTTTTGGGGGGACTTTTGACCCGGTGCACAGGGGTCACTTGTTGGTAGCAGAAACGGCTGCGAGTCAATTTAATCTCGATCGAGTGATTTGGGTGCCCGATCGCGCTCCTCCTCACAAGTGGCGCCCGGATTTGGCAAGTTTTGAGCAGCGGCGCTCCATGCTCGCTCTGGCGATCGCCGATCGTCCCGACTTCCTACTGGCGCCGCCGGAGGCAAATCCCTCCGGCAGTTCTTTTGCGATCGATACTTTGCTGTATTTGCAAAAAATGTATCCGGGCGATCGGCTGCACTGGATTATTGGCAGCGACGCACTCCAAACTCTGCCCAAATGGCACCGCTCGGCCGAAATAGGCCGGTTGTGCCACTGGTTGGTGGGCCCGCGTCCGAGTCAGGGAGATGTGCAGACAGCAGAAAGCGGGGACATAGGGGCAGCCTCCGAGTGGGGCGATCGCCCTCAGGATGTGTCCATTGATGTCGGCGACAGGATGCAGGTTGAGACAAATGCTGTTTGCTGTAAAGTTGCCGAACAGATGGCTCTGCTAGATGTGGAAATTTGTTGGGAGGTGCTGTCCATGGGCGCGATCGAGATTTCGTCGAGCCACATCCGCCGCTGCTCGGCCGAAAGTCGCGATCTGGGCTACTTAGTCCCGGAATCTGTCCGAACTTATATTGCGGCCCATCAGCTTTACCAGCAACCAGCGCCTGAGAGCCGAAGACCTTGAGCCAAGCGATTTCTACCTTATAAAAAATTTCAGATTTTTTCGATACAGACGAAAAGTTAGAAAGGATCAGCCTTTGCGATATGATCTTGTCTCATAAGTCAATTCTTAAATTTTGTCAAAATTTCAGCCTGAGCTAAGGGCTGCCATCGTTAGGAGGTACTAAGGTGATTCGAGTCGCGATCAATGGTTTTGGGCGTATTGGGCGCAGTTTTGCGCGCTGCTGGCTGGGCCGTGAAAACAGCCAGTTAGAGTTGGTAGCTATTAATGACACTTCCGATCCCAGAAGTAATGCTCACTTGCTGAGATACGATTCCATGATGGGAACGTTGAAGGGCGTGGACATCAGTGCAGATGAAAATTCCATTACTCTCAACGGCAAGACAGTTAAATGCGTGAGCGATCGCAATCCCCTAAACTTACCTTGGAAGGATTGGGGTGTCGATCTGATTATTGAATCAACCGGCGTCTTTATTGACCAAGCTGGTGCATCGAAGCATATCACTGCCGGTGCTAAAAAAGTGCTAATTACCGCTCCTGGTAAAGGTCCAGAAGTCGGCACCTATGTGATGGGAGTCAACCACCACAACTACAAGCACAGTGACTACACTGTCATCAGCAATGCTAGCTGTACAACTAACTGTCTGGCTCCTGTACTGAAAGTGCTTCACGAAAATTTTGGCATCGTCAAAGGCATGATGACCACTACCCACAGCTATACTGGCGACCAGCGCTTGCTGGATGCTAGCCACCGTGACTTGCGGCGGGCGCGGGCGGCGGCGATGAATATTGTGCCCACTTCAACTGGTGCCGCTCAAGCTGTGGCTTTGGTGATTCCAGAATTAAAGGGTAAGTTAAATGGTATTGCCATGCGCGTGCCGACTCCCAATGTGTCGGTAGTTGATTTTGTGGCTCAGGTAGAGAAAAAGACTTTTACTGAGCAAGTAAATCAAGTGTTTAAAGAAGCTGCTGAAGGCTCGATGAAGGGGATTTTGGAGTACAACGATTTGCCTCTTGTTTCTTGCGACTATCGCGGAAGTGATGCTTCTTCGATTCTGGATTCCAGCTTGACACTGGTGATGGACGGCGACATGGTGAAGGTGTTGGCTTGGTACGACAATGAGTGGGGCTACAGTCAACGGGTAGTTGACTTGGCTGAATTGGTCGCCCAACGGTGGGAAGCCTAGATCCGACGTAAGGTTGAAACCGCGCAAGCGTCAAACTTCAGTCGGCCCAAAAGCGGACTGAAGTACAACTACTTATTGTAGGGTGTGTCGCTTTCAGGATTTTTGCCACAAGAAGATATTGATGGCGGCGCACCCAACAGTTTAAGGTGCTCAAGTACAACTACTTATTGTAGGGTGTGTCGCTTTCAGGATTTTTGCCACAAGAAGATATTGATGGCGGCGCACCCTACAGTTTAAGGTGCGTCTCTATGGGATTTTTCGGCACTATTTGAGGCGATCTGAGGGATCCACACCCTACAGTTGAATTTTTGTATGGTGTCTGGCTTTCAGTTGACCATAGCCCAGATCCCCCCGGCGCCCCCCTTAAAAAGGGGGGACAGGAGTCTACTCAAAGTCCCCCGACTATCAGGGGGGTTTAGGGGGATATGGTCTCGGCTATAAGCGAGATTTCGCGATCGCACGCACGGGTAGCCAGAAACCGGGTTTTTTCACCCAAATATTTGGTTCAAACCCTTAATATCGATAAAAAACCCGGTTTCTTTAGTCCCCGGCGTAAGTCCTGAAATTTGTTTGTAGATGCAGACGGCGGTTGAAACCGCCAGAAAGTCAAACGATGTCCGCCGGACGCCGACTGAAGAATCACCCAATCGTAAGTGCCACGTCTTCAACCCACGGAGGTGGGCGCATGTCTGTATAGAAGCGGTTTCAACCGCCTGGTCTTCTGGAAAAATAGCAACAGCTACGGTAGTTTTGAAAAAAAAATTATATGAAAAAAGCGTTAATTTGTGGTATATCAGGTCAGGACGGAGCTTATTTAGCTAAACTACTTCTGGATAAAGGTTATGAAGTTTGCGGCACTTCCAGAGACGCCCAAATGTCGAGTTTCGGAAACCTAGCCCGTTTGGGCATCCGGGACAGAGTAAAACTAGAATCCATGTCTCTCAACGATTTTCGCAGCGTCTTGCAAATATTGACAAAAATTGCACCTGACGAAGTGTACAATCTAGCCGGTCAAAGTTCCGTCGGCCTGTCTTTTGAACAACCCGTAGAAACTCTCGAAAGCATTGCCACAGGCACATTAAATCTGTTAGAAGCCATTAGGTTTACAGGCGGAAAAATTAAACTTTACAATGCCAGTTCCAGCGAATGTTTTGGGGATACCGGAGGCTGTGCAGCGGATGAAAACACGCCCTTTCGCCCGAGAAGTCCTTACGCAGTGGCGAAAGCAACGGCATTTTGGGAAGTAGCAAATTATCGGGAAGCTTACAATTTGTTTGCGTGTTCTGGTATTCTGTTCAATCACGAGTCGCCGCTGCGGCCGGAGAGGTTCGTTACCCAAAAGATTGTATCTGTTGTGTGCCGAATTGCTGCAGGCAGTGCGGAAAAACTCCATTTAGGGAACATTTCGGTGCAGCGGGACTGGGGCTGGGCGCCGGAATATGTGGAGGCGATGTATTTGATGTTGCAACAGTCTGAACCGGATGATTATGTAATTGCTACGGGTGTAAGTTATCCTTTGGAGGAGTTTGTGCAGAGCGCTTTTGTTTCTGCGGGTTTGGATTGGCAGGAACATTTAGTAACTGATGCGAGTCTCTACAGACCGACGGAGATTGCGGTTGGGTTGGGAAATCCGGGTAAGGCAAAGCAAAAGTTAGGGTGGGAGGCGAAGTATAAGATGCCCGATGTGGTGCGGATGATGGTGGAGGCGAGGATGGTTTGAGGGAAAGTTATGAGGTGAAAATATGGCTGCAGAATATGCAACGGCTAATGAGTGGTATAAAGCTAATCGCCGCGAGTTGAAAAAATATCGGGGTCAGTGGATCGCTTATACTAACGAAGGTGTAATTAGTGGCGATCGGGATTATGACAAAATGAAGGAGGGGATAGAGCCAAGTTTATCAAGTTTAGATTATGTGATTGAGCGGATATTTGAAAGCGAATTTGTAGAGCCTGTCCGGTTTTATCCTGTCAGAATGAGGACATTAAAAGCTCACGATTGGCAACCTAAGTATCAGTTAACAATGAAGTCTGAGAACGCAGTCACCGTGAAAATACTTGTTGATTCTGGTGCTGAGCTCAGTTTAATCACAAAGAAATTAGGGAGGGATTTAGGCTGTGCTAAGGCTGGAGGAGAAATTAATAGTCAAGCCGAAGGTGTTGGTGGTAGTATTGAATACCTGTTGCGAGAGGTAGAAATCGAGTTAGAGGGTCATACTTTTATGGCTCCTGTAGCTTGGGCGCAAACGGATAACTGTGAGGAGATGCTTTTAGGTAGGGAAGTAGTTTTTGATTTGTTTGATATAGAATTTAAACAGGCTGAGGAACTGATTATCTTTAAGTGGCGTAGCGGGTAGCTATTCCTTGGCCAGACACTAAAATCTCAGGATTCCATTGTAACTAGAGAGTAGTTGATGACGTTTAAAACTGTGAAAAAATGCAAGTAGTTATACTGGCCGGCGGTTTGGGTACTCGTCTGAGAGAAGAAACAGAATTCCGTCCTAAGCCCTTAGTTGATGTGGGCGGGCGACCGATTATTTGGCATATTATGAAGACCTATGCCCACTACGGTTTTCGGAACTTTATTGTGTGTTTGGGCTATCGCGGCAACATGATTAAGGAATATTTCCTGAATTATGAAGCGATGAATAATGATTTTACTATTTGCTTGGGTCGCCAAAACCAGATCACCTATCACGAGGCACACCACGAGCAAGATTTTAAGGTGACACTGGCGGAAACTGGCCCCGACACCATGACTGGCGGGCGCGTGAAACGTGTGGAGAAATACATCCCTGAGGATACCTTTATGGTGACATACGGTGATGGAGTGGCTGATATCGATATTGGGGCGCTGCTGGATTTTCACAAGTCTCATGGTAAGCTGGCAACTGTTAGTACAGTGCGTCCCATATCTCGATATGGTATTTTAGATGTGGACAAACAAGGCAAAGTTCTAGAATTTACCGAAAAACCTCAAATAGATGGCTGGGCAAGTGCAGGGTTTTTGGTACTTCACCGCAGCATATTTGAAGATTTGAACGGGGATGATTGTTTTTTGGAGCGAGAGCCGCTGGAGCGGTTAGCGGCGGAAGGGCAATTGATGGCTTACCGCCACGAGGGTTTCTTTTTTGCGATGGATACTTACCGCGAGTATAAATATTTGAACGAACTTTGGGATAATGGAGAGGCTCCTTGGAAGGTGTGGGAATGAGTGAATTTTGGCGCGCACTTCGCTCGCACGCAATCCACGTCGAAGTCCAAAGCCAATAGGAAGCTAACGAAAGCCGAGCAGATGTTTATATACCGTTACTGTATCTAGGACAAGTTAAGACAGCTAAATTTTATAAGTTGTGGTGCCATCGGGAACTATAATGGCTGGTTGAACGTTAAATTTGATAGTCCCGCCGAGAAGTCCCTATGTTCAGCGTTAGCTGCGCCGGACAACTTGAGAATTTGCTTTTTGAGGAAAAAATGAGTAAGTGGACAAGAACCTTTACTTTTAAAGGTAAAGAGCTATATTACAATCGGATAAAATTTAATAATCCTACCGAAAGAGCTGTAGAAATTTCTATTGCATTTGATTTTATTGCCAATCTGGAAAATCCTCAAAAAATCCTAGAAGTGGGCAACGTACTCTCCCACTATGAAAATTCATTGAGCGAAAATCTGGGGATCAGATCGAGACGAATTATAGATAAATTTGAAGTCGATCTCGGTGTAGAAAACGAAGACTTGATGAGCCTGCAATCAAGAGAAAAATATGACGCCATAGTATCAATTTCTAGTGTAGAACACGTAGGGCAAGGCGACGATCCTTCGGGAGGCTACGGCGAACAAACAGAGTCCCGGGATTTGGAAGCTCCGCTGAAGGCGATAGCCAAAATATACGACCTGCTCGCTATTAATGGAAAAGCCTTGATTACCGTTCCTTTTGGCAAGCTTACAGATGCAGAATGGTACATTCAGTTTAGCAAAGAGTATTTAGAGGTTTTATGGAAAAAATATGGGATGCCGAAAGATGCTATATCGGCAAACTATTTAAAGCTAATAGATAGAGAAACAGCCGACGAGAAGCATTATATGCTTTGGAAAGAAGTAGATGTTCGAGAACTTAGCGAGAGCGAATACGGATGGCCTTTGTCACAGGCAAATTCAATTGCAATAATAGAATTATCCAAGGTTTCAAGCGACTTTAATCTTAATTTAAACGTAGAAGCAACTGATTTATATTACAATATGACCTACGAACAGCGGAGAGAGTTTGAACAGTGCAAAGCGCAACTGCATCAGAGTCAAAGAGAGTTGGCGCAGTCACAGTCGCAACTATATCAAACTCAGGCAGAGTTAGAGCAATCTCTGACAGAACTGAATCAAACTCAGCAAGAGTTGGAAGTAATTCAAGGTCAAATTTATCCTGTTCAGGGAGAATTGGAACTGGCCCAAGCTCAAAGTTATCAAACTCAGGAAGAGTGCGATCGATTTCAGGCGCAACTACATCAAGCTCAGGAAGAGTTGGAAAAACTCCATCCCCAACTGCATCAGACTCAAAGCGAGTTGGAAATATCCCAGTCACAACTGCACAAAGCTCAGGGAGAGTTGGAATTAACCCAAGCTCAACTCTATCAAACTCAGGAAGAGTGCGATCGATTTGAGTCACAAATGTATCAAGCTCAGGAAGATTGGGAATCAACACAAATTCAACTGCATCAAATTCAGGAAGAGTTGGAATCAACCCAAATTCAAATACATCAAATTCAGGGAGAATGGGAACTATCCCAAGCCGAACATCATCAAACTAGGCAAGAATTGGAACTATCCCAATCCGAACACGATCGAACTAGGCAAGAATTGGAACTATCCCAAGCCGAACATCATCAAACTAGGCAAGAATTGGAACTATCCCAATCCGAACACGATCAAACTAGGCAAGAATTAGAACAGTCACAGTCGCAACTGCACTCGACGCGGCAAGAATTGGAACAGTCACAGTCGCAACTGCACTCGACTAGGCAAGAATTAGAACAGTCACAGTTGCAACTCCACAAAACTGCGGGGGAATTAGAAAAATGGCGTTTTCAGGAAAGTGCTGTCAAAAATGCAGAGGAAAATAAGCCTGTACAGTACGGTGTCCTAGTATGGGAAGCCTGGTATGCTTATAACAATGGCGATCTGCCTGGGATGTCTCAATCTCTACAAAAATCTTTGAATTGTACGCCTTTTTCTTCAACAGAAACAGTTGTAAACTGGTTAGAAACTTTTGGTAAGTTTGCATTAGAAAATGGCGCATACTTCGATACCAATTCCCTGAGCAAGTCACCGGAATGGAAAGAATTAATGAGGCGTGTCGTTACCGTTAAAACTCGGGTAGGGTGAATGTAGGTGCAGGTGGTGGGAACAGTAGGATTAAGCGAGGAGTCTTCTGTTTAAAATAACTAACTGCCGAAAAGCCCCCCGCAAGGGCAGTATAGCGCGGGTAGGCAAGAAGACGGTCAAAATTGAAAATTGTACAACTTATTTCAAAGATGCTGACAAAAAATACCGAAAAATATCTTGATTTTGAAACCTGTAAAGAGGTGCTTGCTAATTTCCGAGAACAGAACCACAAGATAGTTCTCTGTCACGGCGTGTTCGATTTGCTGCACCCCGGTCACATTGCCCACTTGCAGGAAGCTAAAGCACTCGGAGATTTGCTGGTAGTTTCTATTACCGCAGCACAGTACGTCAATCGGGGTCCGGGAAGACCGATATTTTCCGATGATTTGCGCCTTTATTCACTGGCTTCTCTCGGTTGCGTAGATTACGTGCTGTTGTCTCCCGTGGCTACAGCGCTAGAGGTTATAGATAGAGTGCAGCCTGCTTTTTACTGCAAAGGTCACGAGTATTCGGACCACAGTAAAGATGTTACCCAAAATATCGATCGGGAGGCCGATCGAGTTAAAGCTTACGGCGGTGAAATTTCCTACACGGGCGAGATTGTTTTTAGCTCGACGAAGCTGCTAAACAACTATATGGATGTTTTGCCGCCCCAGGTAAAAACCTATGCCAGTCAGTTAAGCCAGCGATACCCTTTCGAGGAAATTAGAAAGGGCGTTGATGCCATGCAGAAGCTTAAAGTTTTAGTTGTGGGCGATGTAATTATTGATGAATTCTATCACTGTACCGTGCAGGGATTGACATCGAAAGGGAGAGTCATTTCGACGCGCTTTGTGAAAAAAGAACAGCATCTAGGGGGTTCTTTAGCCATCGCGCGCCACATTGCGAGTTTTGCAGACTCGGTGACAGTCGCGGGCGTTGTGGGGAACGAGCCCGAGATTCACAGCTTGATTTTGAATAACATTAATGGCGGTATCCGGCTGGATTTGCAATATGAAGACGGTTCGCCAACTGTAGTCAAACGCCGTTATATCGAGCGGCAAGGAATGAGAGAAGATTACACAAAACTTTTTTCGATTAACTATTTGGAAGAAGAGGAACCTTCTCCGATTCAGCGGCAAAAACTGTTAGAGCGCTTGCAGAAAACAATTGGGGATTATGACCTGGTTGTAGTAGCGGATTACGGTCACGGATTGTTAGATCCGGCGCTGATGGAATTGGTGCAAAATAAAGCTCGATTTTTAGCTTTGAACTGTCAAACTAATAGTGCCAATCATGGTTACAATTTAATTACTAAATACCAGCGAACGGATACGTTTTGTTTGGACTTACAAGAACTCCGCCTTGCTTTTTCCAGCCGTCACGGAGACCATTCTTATCTGTTGAAGCGCTTGCACGAACTTCTAGGCGCTCAGCAAGGTTGGCTGACTTTGGGATCGTCTGGTTCGTTGGGAATAAATGCTAAGGGAGAAGAAGATTTGAGCCCGGCGATGACGCTGGCAGTTAAGGATACAATTGGGGCGGGAGATGCGTTTTTTGCTCTGGCAAGTTTGAGTGCTAAGTTGGAATTACCTTTAGCTGTAGGGTCGCTGTTAGGAAATTTGGCGGGGTCGATGGCTGCTAATGTTTTGGGCAATGCTGAACCGGTGGAAAAAGGCCGCTTGTTGAAATTTGCAACCACGCTGTTGAAATTCTAGTAGGATGATGGGTAAATTAGTGAAGCCGGAAGCTATTTTGTGCGATCGCGACGGCACTCTCATTCAAGATTGTCACTTTCTCAGGACGCCCGACCAAATAGAATGGATTCCAGGGGTGTTGGCGGCGCTAAAAATATTGAAGGAACTGCAAATTAAAGTGCTGGTGCTGACAAATCAGTCAGGTGTAGCCCGAGGCTATTTCCCAGAGGAAGCTGTGAACGCAGTTAATGATAAAATGCGGCGGGATGCTGAGGCGGCGACGGGGGCGATCGCAGATTTTTATTTCTGTCCCCACCACCCGCAAGGTCAAGTTATCCAGTATACTTGCGTTTGTGAGTGTCGCAAGCCGTCGCCTGGGTTATTTCTTCAAGCGATCGCCGATCGTAGTTTAGACCCGACGCGATGCTGGGCGATCGGGGATAGACTCAGGGATTTAGAGCCTGGTTTGCAGTTAGGTATGAAAGCCTTTCTGGTTAAAACTGGCTATGGAATACAGGAACAGCAAGACTTGTCTAAATCTCTTTTTTCCGAGCAAATAACGGTAGTTTCGTCACTGCCCGAAATTATTGATTTAATCTAAAATGAGAGTGATTATCCGCCGTCAAAAATGTTGAATGTAACAGATTCAGTGGGATAATTAATATTAGACATCTAGAAAAGAGCCAGTCAAGGACTTATTAACCCGCACGGGTAGTCAGAAACCGGGTTTTTTACCGAATCTGCGATGCTCCCACGAAGTATTGCTGTGAAAAAACCCGGTTTCTCGGCCCCAATGCGTCCAGGACTACCAAGGTCAAAATAATTGAGGAATTGAGGGTGAATCAAATGCAACAAGTTTTAGTCACAGGCGGAGGGGGTTATGTGGGGGCTGTTCTAGTTCCTAAACTACTTCAAGCTGGATATCGAGTTAAGGTTGTGGATTTGTACATTTATGGAGAAGATGTTCTATCCTCCGTCAAAGATTATCCGGGGTTAGAAGAAATTAAAGGAGATATTCGCGATCGCGCCCTTTTGGAAAAAATTATGCCGGGATGCGATGCAGTCATCCACCTAGCTTGCATTTCCAACGATCCGAGTTTTGAATTAGATCCGCAATTGGGTAAATCGATCAACTACGATGCTTTTGTTGACTTAGTAGATGTCGCTAAAAAAAGTGGAGTAAAGCGGTTTATTTATGCTTCTTCTTCCAGCGTTTACGGCATCAAAGAAACCGAAAATGTCAGCGAAGAATTGGCGCTAGAACCTTTAACAGATTACTCCAAATACAAAGCAATGTGCGAGGAGGTATTGCTAGCAAACCGCGAACCGGGGTTTGTTACCTTGATTTTGCGGCCGGCGACGGTGTGCGGTTATTCGCCGAGATTGCGGCTGGATTTGACAGTGAATATCCTCACCAACCACGCGGTTAATAACGGTAAGATTACAGTATTTGGCGGCGGACAAAAGCGACCGAACATTCACATTGAAGATATGACAGATCTTTATATCAAGTCGCTGCAATGGCCGGATGAGGCGATCGACGGCAAAATTTTCAACGCGGGTTATGAAAATCATACCGTGATGCAAATAGCTCAAATGGTGCAAAATGTGGTAGGGAAAGAGGTAGAGATTGTCACCACGCCGACAGACGACAACCGCTCCTATCACATTTCATCGGAGAAGATCAAGCAAGAATTGGGATTTGCGCCGCAGCACACAATTGAAGATGCCGTGCGGGATTTGGTAAAGGCTTTTGAGGCTGGTGCGATTCCAAATTCAATGACTGATAGCAGTTATTACAACATTAAGACGATGCAAGCTTTAAATTTGAAATAAAGAAAGTTATGGATATTGCCCAGCTCGAAGCGACTGCGAGTAAAATTCGCGGTAAATTGGTGGAACTTTCCCACAAAGCTCGCACGGCGCATTTAGGTTCTTCCCTGTCTTGTGCTGATATTTTAGTAGCAGCTTATTGGGGAACTTTAAACATCGATCCCCAGGATTCAGAAAATCCCGATCGCGATCGCCTGATCCTCAGCAAAGGACACGCAGCGACAACGCTTTACGCCACCCTCGCAGCAGCGGGATTTTTCCCGCAAGCGTTGCTGGATACCTATGCTGAGCCTGGTAGCAACTTGCCAGAACATCCCAGCGTTAAATGCGTTCCGGGGGTAGAAGTAGCTACTGGTTCCCTCGGGCACGGGCTGTCTGTAGGGATTGGAATGGCGCTGGCGGGACGCATTCAGAAACGCTCTTACCGCGTGTTTGTAGTGATGAGCGACGGCGAATGCAATGAAGGTTCTGTTTGGGAAGCGGCGATGTTTGCGCCTGCTCAAAAACTGGATAATCTGGTTGCGATTATTGATTACAATAAGTGGCAAGCTACCGGGCGCAGCAATGAAGTTATGGCCCTTCATCCTCTAAAAGAAAAGTGGGAAGCTTTCGGATGGAGTACCTGCGAAATTGACGGTCACGATATGGCTGCTTTGGTGGATGCGTTGCGTAACGTGCCCGATCGCAGCGGCAAACCGATTGCTATTGTTGCTCATACTGTGAAAGGAAAAGGGGTTTCTTTTATGGAAGATGATAACAATTGGCATTACCGGGTTCCGAATGCTGAAGAAGTTGTGAAAGCTCAGGTGGAACTTCAGCTTTTATAGCAATTTTCCTCGGATTTTGATTGAACCGCAGAGGGCGCAGAGGGCGCAGAGGAAGAGAAGAGAGAGTTTGCAAATAATGAGGGGATTGCTAGATGAGAAATGAATTTGCTGCTGAATTGAGCGCGATCGCTGCTGAGGACGATCGAGTGGTTTTGCTATCTGGAGATATTGGCAACCGCTTGTTTGATAAATATAAAGCTAGTTTTCCCGATCGCTTTTATAACTGCGGCGTTGCTGAAGCTAACATGATGAGCGTGGCGGCCGGCATGGCAATGTCCGGCCTGCGCCCGATTACTTATACCATTACACCTTTCACTACAACTCGCTGTCTGGAACAAATTCGGGTAGATGTTTGCTATCACAAAGCGCCGGTGATTGTGGTGGGAGTTGGGGCGGGTTTGTCTTATGCGGGAAACGGGCCAACTCACCATTCTTGTGAAGATATTGCCATTCTTCGGACGCTGCCAAACATGACGGTGATTTGTCCGGGCGATGCTTGGGAAGTGCGATCGGCGATGCGGGCTTGTTTGCAGCAGGATAATCCGGCTTACATTCGCATGGGGAAGAAAGGTGAGCCTCTGGTGCATGAGGGGATGCCGGATTTTGAAATTGGCAAAGCAATTGTGATGCGCCAGGGAAGTGATGTTTGCTTGCTCAGTACCGGCAATATGCTGCCGAATGTTTTGCAAGCTGCTGAGCAACTCGGCAAACAGGGTGTTTCCGCGCAAGTTGTCAGCTTCCACACTGTCAAGCCTTTGGATGGAGAATTGCTCGATCGGGTGTTTTCCCGGTTTTGGGTGGTGGCGGCGGTGGAGGAACACAGTATCGTCGGGGGCTTCGGAGGTGCTGTGGCTGAGTGGATGAGCGATCGCCCCCCTCAAAAAGCGCGCCTGCTGCGAATTGGCGTTGCAGACAAGTTCTTGCACGAAGCGGGAGAGCAAGAATACGCTCGCGAATATTTTGGTCTTACTCCAAGCGCGATCGCGGACAAAACTTTTCAGATGTATCAGGCGATCGCGCCCCTGCAAGTCAAAGCATGAAAATAACAGCCGTTAAAACGGTTTGTAGTGCGGACTTTAGTCCGCAGGAAGATGCGGACTAAAGTCCGCACTACAAACGTGACACGATATAAGTCCTATTTTATTTACAGGCTCGAAAGCTATGAACTTTCTAGGAAAAAGAGAAACAGACTTAAGTGCTGCTTTCATGCAAAACGGCTATATCATCCAGCCCTGCGAAAATCTATCGGCTCTGGATAAAATCAGAAACAAAACAGTAGATTTAGCAGTTAACTTTTTAGAAGTCCCGCATCCTGAAGATGCGGGAAAATTTTTAGATGAAATTGCCTCTCTAGTACCAGTCGAAAAACTCAACTCTTTTCGACTGCATATCATATCAGGTTTAATAAAGCAACCGTGGTTTCGGGAATCTTATTTTTCCTGCGCTCGTTCCCTAGTAGAAATTCTTGTCGGCAACGAACTCGCCATGCAGCGCAATATCGGTTTGAGCATTCAAATGCCTGGGGATGACAGTTCTTTATTGCCCCTGCATTCTGATAGTTGGGGTTCGGAATGTTCGCCGTTTGAGGTAGTATTGTGGATTCCTTTAGTTGATTGCTATCAAACAAAAAGTATGTTTTTGTTGCCGCCGGATGCTGATGCTAAATGGCGGGAACAAGTCAAGAATTTTGCAGGCAAAGGCACGGAAAGTCTTTATCGAGCGATCGAGCCGGAGCTTGAATGGTTGGAGGTTCCCTACGGCAAGGTTGTTTTATTTACTCCTACTGTGATGCACGGCAATCGAGTCAACCGAGAACCTACAACCCGATGGTCGATGAATGTTCGATTTAAAGGCTTATTTACGCCTTATTCTGATAAACGCTTGGGGGAATATTTCGGTCCGATCGCCGTGCGTGCTGCCTCAAAAATCGGGATGAAATTCACGATGCCGGGGGGATTTAATGAGTGAGAAATTAGGTTATCGCGGTTACATTGTCAGCCGTCCAGTCCGGGGAGTAAGTTACCCGCACCGCGTGCAAAATTTGGTGGTTCGCGACTTCGCCGCACGGCACAATTTACTTTACAAACTGAGTGCAACTGAATATGCAATGCCTGGATGTTACATGATGTTGTCGGATGTTTTGGCAAATCTGCCACAACTGGAGGGCATAGTTTTATTTAGCTTGTTTGTGTTGCCCCAAAAAACCGAGGCGCGATGGGAAATTTACGATAAAATTTTAGATGCCGGCTGCGAGTTACACGCAGCTTTAGAAGAAATGGTTCTGAAAGATCGCAGCGACATCGAAGATTTTGAGGAAACGATTCGGGCTGTTTTAACTTTACCTCATACGCCAATGGGGGGTTATTATTGCAAGTCAGAATATCCAAAAATTAACGATTTTTTTCTACAAGCTACTGGGGAGTAAGCCATGTTAATTGGTGTTGATTTCGACAATACGATCGTCCGTTACGATGAGTTGTTTCACCGCGTGGCTGTGGAAGAAAACTTAATTCCCGCGTCGGTACCTGTTAGTAAAGAGAAGGTGCGGGATTATTTGCGATCCTTGGGGAAGGAGGAGGATTGGACTAAAATGCAGGGCTTGGTTTACGGAGCTCGGATGCAAGAAGCTGCGGCATTTCCCGGCGTTTTGGAGTTTTTTGCGCGCTGCGTCAAGCAGCAAGTGCCTGTCTGCATTGTCAGTCACAAAACTCGCTATCCTTATCTGGGACATCCTTGGGATTTGCACGCGGCGGCGCGGGGCTGGCTGGAAAGTCAAGGTTTTTTTGATGCTGAGCGCATCGGTCTGTCGCCCGATCGAGTATATTTTGAATTGACTAAGCAGGAAAAATTGGCACGAATTGGCAAGAACGGGTGCACTCAGTTTATTGATGATTTGCCGGAATTTTTGACAGAAGCGAATTTTCCTGCTGGGGTCGATCGCATTTTGTTCGATCCGCAAAACCACCATTTATCGGGACATCCTTTGAGCCGCGCTGCTTCTTGGGCCGAAATCGAACAGTTAATTTCATGCTGACAGACTTTTCTCTAAGTTCGGAAACGCTTTATGCAGCAGCCGTTGATTTGATGGCGGCGGCGGGATACTGCGGGGAAATCAGTCTCGAAACTTTGGCTGGGGGCGGTAACAATCGAGTTTTTCGCGTTGCTGCTTCAAAAGCGAGTTTTTTGCTGAAGGCTTATTTTCAGCATCCTGACGATCCGAGAGATAGATTGGGAACTGAGTTTGCTTTTTCGCGCTTTGCTTGGGATAATGGGGTGCGAGGATTGCCGCAGCCCATCGCCTGCGATTCCCAAAACAATCTCGCCCTTTACGAGTTTGTGGGAGGACGGCAATTGCAGCCGGATGAAGTGACGGAAGCAGCGGTAGAAAGGGCGATCGATTTTTACCGAGATTTGAATCGCTGCAAGCTGTTGTCGCCAGCTCGATTTCTCCCGAAAGCTTCGGAAGCTTGTTTTAGTATTCGGGAACATTTGCAGTGCGTGGAACGTCGCTTGGAAAGACTCAAAACAGTCGGCGGTGCTACTGAATGCGATCGATCGGCTGCTGATTTGATCCGCAATCAACTTTGTGATGTTTGGAGTCGAGTAACTGAGTTAGTTGCAGGGCGATCGAGTCAATTGGGTTTAACTCCAGATGCCGAAATCCCTCAACAGGATAAGTGTTTGTCGCCTTCAGATTTTGGCTTCCACAACGCTATTTCAAGCAAAGAAGGCGAGTTAAAATTTATTGATTTTGAGTATGCAGGATGGGACGATCCTGCTAAAATGGTTTGCGACTTTTTTTGTCAGCCTGCGGTTCCGGTGTCGGGGAATTACTATGACAAGTTTGTGGAAAAAGTAGTTTCAAATCTGTCGGATTCAGAAATGCACCGGCAGCGCATGGCAATTTTATTGCCCGTTTATCGAGTAAAATGGTGTTGCATCATTTTAAACGATTTTCTGCCAGTAGGTAACAAGCGGCGCAACTTTGCTCGCAGTGCTGATGTGGGAGAATCTCGGAAGGTGAGACAATTACAGAAGGCGCAGCTCGTCCTGCAAGATTTGAGCCAAGCATTGGCTACCTAATATAAAATGGCTGATATTGATTTTCTCTCGACAGTTCACAAGCGGACTAAACGGGATTATTTGGGGCGGGTGAACGAGTTTCCGAAAGCTGAGGCGGCGAAACTCGCTAAAAAGTTCGATCGCGATTATTGGGATGGCGATCGTAAAGTTGGCTACGGCGGCTATCATTACGACGGTCGCTGGCGAACCGTGGCTGATGCTATGGTCAAACACTATAATTTAAAGGCGGGCGATCGCATTTTGGATGTCGGGTGCGGCAAGGCTTTTTTACTCTACGACTTCACGCAAGCTGTACCGGGAGTCGAAGTAGCCGGGATTGATATTTCTGAATACGGAATTGCTAGCGCTAAGGAAGAAGTGCGTCCGTTTTTGCAAGGGTGCAGCGCGACGGAACTTCCCTTTGCAGATAACAGCTTCGATCTGGTGATTTCTCTCAATACTTTACACAATTTGTATTGTTTCGAGCTCGATCGAGCTCTGCGGGAAATCGAAAGAGTTGGCAACGGGAACAAATATATTGTGGTAGAGTCCTATAGGAACGAAGAAGAAAAAGCTAACCTGCTTTACTGGCAGCTAACTTGTGAAAGTTTCTATACGCCGGATGAGTGGCAGTGGTGGTTCGATCGCTGCGGCTATACGGGAGATAGTTCTTTTATATACTTTGAGTAACAGGGAGAATTCAGTCGATCGGACCATCAAAAATACAGCGAATAACAGGGGAAATTATTAATGAGTCCGCGCAAAATAGCAGTGCTTGGCAGCAATTCTTTTTCAGGAAGCGATTTCGTTGACTTGCTTCTAGAAGACGGTGAAAATGAAGTTTTGGGCATCAGCCGCTCTCCAGAGAAAGGGCCACTTTTTTTACCGTACCTGCGCCGTACCAACCCGAGTTTTAAGTTTCATCAATTGGATTTTAACCGGGATATGCCGCAGATTTTACAGGTGCTTGACGAGTTTGCACCGGAATATATTGTTAATTTTGCGGCTCAAAGTGAAGTAGCTCCGAGTTGGTTGCATCCCGATCACTGGTTTCAAACGAATACAGTGGCATTGGCTCAGTTAATTAACCACTTAAAAGACCGGAAATACTTGCAGCGTTACGTTCATATTTCGTCTCCCGAAGTGTACGGCACTTGTGAAGGAAATGTGACAGAATTATCTCCGATGAATCCTTCTACGCCTTATGCTGCTTCTAAAGCGGCGGCGGATATGCTGCTTTCTACTTATTATAAAAATTTTCAGTTTCCTTTGGTGACAGTTCGTGCTACAAATGTTTATGGAGCTTACCAGCAGCTCTTTAAAATTATTCCGCGATCGGTGATTTACTTAAAGTTGGGTAAAATCATTCAGTTGCACGGCGGGGGACGGGCGGTGAAGTCGTACATTCACATCCGCGATGTCTCGCAGGGGGAATTGGCGGTGATGGAAAAAGGACGAGTTGGCGAGATTTATCATTTGTCTCCCGATCGCGGGTATGCTGTCTCTGAGGTAGTTGAGACTATTTGCGAGGCTGCGAATTTGTCCTTTGCTGAAGCTACCGAGAGCGTGGCGGAAAGGTTGGGGCAAGATGCCGCTTACGTGATAGATTCTAGTAAGGCTCGCAGCGAGTTGGGATGGAGTTCGCCGATCGGCTTGACAGACGGTGTCACTGGTGTCATCAACTGGGTAGAAAGTTTTTGGGATGAAATTTTGCAGCAGCCTCTAGATTACGTTCATAAAGCGTAGTTAAGGCAAACACTTATCTATTACTAAAAGCGGCAAGAAAAGCCAAATATTTAGGGGAAACATGGGTAAAGCAATGACTGCAAGTTATTTTGATGCTGCTAACAAACTGAAGCTGGAAGGTAAATTTGAGGAAGCGATCGCCTTTTATCGCTCTGCTATTGAGGAGAATCCCAACTTTTACTGGTGTTACCACAATTTAGGGGAAGTTTTGGCTAAATTGGGGCGCTGGGATGAGGTAGTAAATGCTTGCAGTCGGGCGATCGAACTCAATCCTAATGCGGCTTGGTCTTATTACCATCAAGGGGAAGCTTTTGGTAAATTGGGTAGGTGGGATGAGGCGATCGCGTGTTTGGAAAAAGGTCTCGATCTGGCTCCCGAGGAGATGGAAATTCAATCGAGTTTGGCTGTGGCGTTGCAGCAGAGAAACGAGCGGGATAGAGAGCGGGCGATCGAGATGTATCGGCGGGCGATCGAATTAAATCCCGATTCGGTGGCAGCTTATAAAAATTTGCTGCAACTCCAGCCAGAAAATTGGGAAGTTTGTTTGCAACTAGCCCATATTTTAGTACAACAAAACAGGATAGAAGAAGCTAGGGAGGCTTATCAAAAAGTCATTGCGATCGAACCCGATTGCTTGGCCGCTTACCAAAGCCTGCGCCCCCTGCAACCTGAGAATTGGGAACTGTGGTTGCAGTTAGGAAACCTTCACGAGAAACGCGGGGAAAATGAGTCAGCTCGAATAGCTTACTACAACGCGATCGCCCTCGCTCCAGAGTCTGTTGAACTCTATCAAAAATTGGTGGCGATCGAGCCGGAAAATTGGGAACTCTGGCAGCAGCTAGGAAAGTTATTAGTCAAGCAAAATCGCACGCAAGAAGCAGTAAAAGCTTACGATAGGGTTATTGAAATCAATCCAAATGCAGTAGAACAAGCTTATCGGGGCTTATTAGAAATTGACAGCAATAACTGGGAAAAATGGTGGGAGTTGGGGAAGGTATTAGTAAAGCAAAATCGAAATCTGTCAGCAATACAAGCTTACAAGCGGGCGATAGAAATAAACCCAAATGCCGTAGAAATTTATCTCAACATCCTAGAAATTGAACCGCACAATCGGGCAATGTGGCAAAAGTTAGGAAAGCTGCAACTGCCACAAGAGTTGCGGGAAGAAGCAGCAGCAACTTACCGCCGCATTATTGAGTTAAATCCCGGTGAAGTTGCTGCTTGCGAAAGCTTGTTGAAACTAGAGCCGGATAACTGGAAACTCTGGGGAGATTTGGGAAAACTATTAGCCGAGCTTCAGCAGCCCGGAAATGCTGCTGAGGCTTATCGCCGAGCAATAGAAGTAAATCCAGAATATGTAGAAGCTTATCAAAAATTATTGGAAATCGACAGCAATAACTGGGAAAAATGGTGGAAGCTGGGGAAGGTATTAGTCAAGCAAAATCGAACGGCGGAGGCAGTAAAGGCTTACGAGCGGATTATTGAAATGAATCCCTGCTTGGTGCAAGTTTATCACGACCTGCTTGAAATTGAACCGAATAATTGGGAAATGTGGTGGAAATTAGGAAATGAATATGCAAGAACGAATAATTGGAAACAGGCAATAGAAGCCTACGAAAAGCTGAAAGCTATTAACCCTAAATTAGCAGAAGCACACTGCGCATCGAGTAAAATACTGGCACGGAATGGAGAAATCGATCGAGCCATTGAGAGTTACGAACGAGCCATTGAAATTAAACCATATCTGGTAAAACAAATTGCCCAACTGATAGGGCAAGTGCGGAACTCTAATCAACTAGAGCGAGTAGTTGAATGCTATCAACGAGTTGTAGAAAACCATCCTTGCTCTGCGGAGTTTATGTTTGAAATGGGTCGCTTGCTGATGATGGAAAGCAAGCGCGAGCGGGCAATGTATAGCTTTTATAAGGCAAATCAAATCAAATATTCCCAAAGGCAGCTCCGGGGAGAATTAGGAACGTTTGTTGGATGTTGCCTGCCTAAGTCGGGGACTGTATATATTAGAGAGAGTTTGTCGAAAGGGTTAAATTTACCACATTTATCGATAGACCTCAGCAGTGGAGGGATAAATGATTATTATTTGTCTTTATCAACTTCAGAAAATTTCTCCGATTATATCAATAGATTAGTAACATCAGGTGTCTGGCTCGAACACGCAAATCCTTCCGAGTGGAATATGTTTGCAATTAGCCTAATGATAGATAAACTAATGATTAATGTGCGCGACCCGCGTCAAACAATTCTATCTTGGATAGCTCACATGAATAGAGTGAGATTGGCAGGAAATCAAATAGAGCTATTTAGAAGTTTCAAATATCCAGAAAAATATTTTTGGATTACCTTGAGTGAAAAAATTGATTGGGAAATTAAAAGCGGATTTTTGCCTTATGCTATTGAGTGGATACAAGGCTGGCTAGATGCTGAAACAAATTCATTATTTCACCCTAAAATTCTCTTTACCAAATTTGAGGATTTGGCAACTAATCCCCAGAGTTTTTGGGAATCTATTTTAGAATTTTATGAAATAGAAAAAACGCAATTTACTTTTCCCGCACCTCCAAAATTTCAGGAAGGTACTCACTATCGAAAAGGAAGGGTTGATGAATGGCGGGAAGTGTTTACTCCCGAACAGGCGGAACTAGCATCTAGCATGATTCCACAACGACTGCTGGATAGATTTGGCTGGTCGGCCAGATAATAAATAATTGCTGAATTAGATATTTTGTAAGGTAAGAGCTTCGAGAAATAAATGACTGTTAACTATTTTCAATTGGCAAACAAACTCAAACATGAAGGAAAATTAGAGGAAGCGATCGCCCATTACAACCAGGCGATCGATCTCAATCCTGACTTTTATTTGTCTCACCACAACTTGGGAGAAGCTTTGGCGAAAGTTGGGAGGTGGGATGAAGCAGTCAAATGTTACAGTCGCGCTATAGAAAGAAATCCTAACTCAGCTTGGTCTTATTACAATCAAGCCGAAGCCTTCGCTAAATTGCAACGATGGTCCGAAGCGATCGCCTGTTATCAAAAAGCGCTGGAGATGAAGCCCAATGAGTCGGAAATTATTCAACCAGATTACTGGGAATTCTTCTATCAGTTAGGCAATTTCTACCTGCAACGATCGCGACAAGCAGAAGCAAGAGCAGCTTACGATCGCGCGCTTCAAATCAATCCCGATGCTGTAGAAGTTTACCAAAGCTTGCTGCAACTTCAACCCGATAACTGGCAACTTTGGCAGCAGTTAGCCAATCTATACCTCAAACAAAAGAATCTTGAAAAAGCCAGAGAAGCTTACCTGCAAATAATCCAACTCAATCCCGACGACGTAATAGCCTACGAAAAACTGCTACAAATAGATCCAGAAAATGCAGAAATATGGTGGCAGTTGGCCGATATTTACGCAGCCCAGAATCGGATCGAGCCA
The DNA here is from genome assembly GCF_020738565.1 of Microcoleus sp. PH2017_12_PCY_D_A. NCBI lineage: Bacteria > Bacillati > Cyanobacteriota > Cyanophyceae > Oscillatoriales > Microcoleaceae > Microcoleus > Microcoleus sp. PH2017_12_PCY_D_A. Next base: position 29,913 of record NZ_JAEQCI010000032.1, read on the forward strand.
GCAAAAAAAGCTTACTTGCAAATAATCAAACTCAATCCTCTGGATGTAACAGCTTATGAACAACTGCTAGAAATCGAGCCAGAAAATGCAGAAATATGGTGGCAGTTAGCCAATATTTACGTGACGGGCGATCGGGCACAGGAAGCAAAAACAGCTTACTGGCAAATAATCAAACTCAATCCTCTGGATGTAACAGCTTATGAACAACTGAAATCGAGCCAGAAAATGCGGAAATATGGTGGCAGTTAGCGAATATTTACGTGACGGGCGATCGAGCCGATCGAGCAAGAGAAGCCTACCTGCAAGCAATAAAAATCAATCCTAATTTTTATGAAGCCTATAATGATTTAGGTAAATTGCTATTCGCGCGGGGTCAAGTTGCTGAGGCAATAGCAATTATCCAACAAGCGATCGCCATTAATCCCAAATTAGCAGCAGCTTACTACAACTTGGGAAATATCAGATTGCAGCAAAGTAAATTCGATTTGGCAATTCAAAGCTACGAGCAAGTGGCTGAAATTCAACCGGATTTAGCAGAAGCGCTGCTGAAGCTAGTGCCTTTCCTGCGAATCAATAACGAGCTTGACAAAGCAACTTATTGCTGCCAGCGAGTCGTGGAAATTAACCCTAACTCTGTAGAAGGTAACTTCCTGCTGGCAGATTTATTAATCATGCAGGGCCGGCACGATGAAGCGCTGCGCCGTTATTATCGCTCAAATAAAGTTAAGTTCGCAGCAGCCCGATCGCGCGGCGAAATCGGTGCTATTTGTCTGTGCGCTTTACCGAAATCAGGAACAGTCTACATTGCTAACGCTTTGCAAAAAGGGTTAAATATCCCCGGATCGCCGACGGATTTAGTGGGGTGCGTGCCGATAGGTTTATTGGATTATTATTGGCAAATAAAATCGCCAGAAATATATACAAAACCAGTATCGTGCGTCATCACAGTTCATACGAATCCTCACGAGTGGAATCAATTCACAACAATGCGGATTGCAGACAGACTGCTGGTGAACGTTCGCGATCCGCGTCAAGCGCTTTTATCTTGGGTGGATCATCTCAACAGAACTCAACAATCTAGGGACGTACCAACTCAGGAAGAATTATTTTTCAAATTTAAATGTTGTCCGGCGGATTATTTCTCTCTGTCAATTAGCGAGCAAATAAGTCATGAAATAGAAAGCGGATTCTTGCCCAAGGCTATTCAATGGATAGAAGGGTGGCTGGATGCGGAAGAAAATCCATCATTTTATCCGGAAATACTCTTTACTAAACACGAAGATTTAGTAAGCGATCCTAAAGCTTTGTTTGAGTCTATCCTAAATTTTTACGAGCTGGAAAAGTCAAATTTTCCTTTGCCCGAACCGCCCAAATTCATGGAGGGTACTCACTATCGAAAAGGACGGGTTGACGAATGGCGGGAAGTGTTTTCGCCCCAACAAATCGAGAAGGCTTCGAGTTTGATGCCAAAGCGTCTGTTGGAGAGATTTGGATGGCAAGCATAATTAAGTGGAAAATATAGATACAGTTGAGGTAAAGTTATGAATCAAGAGTTTCTGCAGAAAAATCTGAGTTTTCAAATAGCAAACAAGCTCAAACATGAGGGTAAATATGAAGAAGCGATCGGCTATTATCAAGATGCTATTAACGAAAACGAGAATAATTATTGGCACTATCACAATTTAGGAGAATGCTGGGAAAAAATAGGCAGATTTGAGGAGGCTGTGAATTGTTACGATCGCGCCCTAGCGCTCCACCCCAAATCGGCTTGGACTCGCCACAATCTAGGAGATATTTGGCTAAAAATGGGCGATCTTTCCCGGGCGATCGTCGAATACCACAGCGCTAGCGTTCTGAACCCGGATTTTTATGGCTTTCACAAAAAGCTGGGCGAAAGCTTGTACAAACTTGCCCGGGAAGTAACGTTAGAAAATTTAGGGGAATCTTTACAAACATACAGCAAACTAGCGGAAAATATCCGGTCGATAGGTCAGAATGCTGAATCTATAAATCAAATAAGTTATGTCGGCAACGAAGGCTTTTTAGAAACAAGCAGCCAACAGAGCGACGCAGATTTTATCCAAAAAGTATATTTAACTTATCTGAAACGCGAGCCAGATCCCGACGGCAAAAAGCACTTCCTTCAGTATCTGCGCCAGGGCACAGAACGCCGGCAAATAGTTGCTGAGATTCAAGAATCGCCAGAATGTAAGTCTTTAATAATTTTCTTAATCAAATCAGCATATCTTCAAGAAGCGATCGCAGCCTACCGCCACCTAACGGCTCTGAAACCAAATTATTATAAATATTCCGAACTCTTGGGAGAGGCCTTGACCCATTGGGGAAAAGCGCTAGAAGAGCGGGGTCGCACGGATGAGGCAATAGATATTTACCAACAAGCGATCGGCTATTGCCACAGCTTGGCAAATGCACATTACGATCGCGGCAGCCTGCTCGCGCAAGAAGGTCGATTCGCCGAAGCGCTGGAAAGTTACCAGAAAGCAATGAGCCTCAGACCTGATTGGCAGGAAGCATATTATCTAAAAGGCATTGCCCTCGACGAACTAGACCGTCACGATGAAGCGATAGCTTGCTGGGAACGGATGTTCGAGATCGAGCCAGACTGGCTGCAAGCATACATTATTATTGGAGCGAGATTTTGCTTGCGCGGGCAAAGCGAACAGTGGCGGAATATGCTTGTCAGAGCGCATCAAGTACAGCAAAAATTGGCTCGATCGCACGATCTCGATCGCTTAAATGTGCGGTTTTTATCTAATATTTGGACAGCGGCGATCGGTCACATAGCTTTGATAGATTGGCATCTAAAAATGCAAGCCTTGGGCTGGCTTTCACCTCACCGCCGGCAGTTGTTGCTCAAGCCAAATCAGCACATTGCTAACCCTCATTTTCTTAACTACTGGCGCCCTTATATAGAAATGGTTTCGGAACCAGAAATTCAAGAGCAATGCTCTAACAATGCGCGATATCTCGAAGAGAGTTTGTACTCGGTTACTTTAGCGAATGGAGAAACCATGCTTTATACTGAGGCAGGAGCCGCAGTACAAAAACAATGGGAATTGGAAGGGCGTTCTCCGTTGCTCTCGCTGTCAGATTCCGATCGCGAGGCAGGGTGGCGCTGTTTGCAATCTTTGGGCGTACCTCGAAATGCTTGGTTTGTTTGTTTGCACGTTCGGGAGGATGGCTTTAACGGCGGATACCATCAAGGACTAAAATGTCAGAAATACCGCAATGCTGACATTAATACATATCTGTTGGCGATCGAGTCGATCGTCGCTCGCGGTGGGTGGGTAATTCGCGTGGGCGATACCACAATGCAGCCGTTGCCCGCCATGAAGCAGATAATTGACTATGCTTGCACCGATGTTAAAAGCGATTGGATGGATGTGTTTCTCTGTGCTGAGTGTCGGTTTTTTATCGGCACGAGTTCGGGACTTTGTTTTGTACCTTCTATTTTTGGAGTCCCCTGCGCTTTAACAAATTGGGTACCTTTAGGAGCCTTCCGTTCTTGGTACAGTCAAAATATTTTGATTCCCAAGCTTTATTTCTCTGAGAGCAAACAGCGTTTGCTGACATTTGCTGAGTTAATCCCTCCTCCGGTGGGTCATGTTTTCAGTACCCAGGTGCTTGCTGATATGGGCATTACGGTAGTAGATAATACCGCCGAAGAAATTAATGATGTTGTTGTGGAAATGCTGGAACGTTTGGAGGGGAAAGTTGAGTACGCAAAAGCAGATGAGGACTTGCAAAATCAATTCGCGACGCTGGCAGACAGTTATAAGTGCTACGGATCGAGTCGCATGGGAATGAATTTTTTGCGCAAGTACGCTGGGCTGTTGCCGGCCCGGGGCGATCGAGCATAAACAAATCGGGAAGTAGCTTTTCTGTTAAACTATGCACGGGCCGATCGGCAAAAAGCTAGCAGGCGATTGTTTCCGAAAAACCGAACCATTTTTTGAGAACTCGATTTGTCACCGACAATAGTTTGACTTGTTGGGAATTTAAGCAGTACACAATACAGCCGAAGGGAAAGCAAGCATTATGGCAATTGGAATCACGACATTGGATTTTTACTCAATTCTGATCGATCGAGGCTACTTCAAAGATTTAAAAAGTGTTTGCGAACTCGGTTCTCAGGAAGTGGTAGTTAGAAACTGGGAGGATTTTGCATCTCGCGTCCCTCAAGTCGAGCCATTAGTAGAAGGTTTTGACCCCAGTAACCGTCAAACAATCGCCGCTAAGTTTTTCTACGAAAAGTTGGGATTCGAGCTGTACAAATGTATAGATACTGATGAATCGCCCGATGCTCTGGTTTTCGATCTAAATAAAAGCTTTAAGGAAACCTACGGATACTCGCAACAATTCGATCTCGTCACCAATCACGGCACTTCCGAACATTGTTTCCACCAATATCAGTGCTTTAGCAACATACACGATTTATGCAAAGTCGGTGAATTAATGATTCATTGTCTGCCATTTCAAGGCGCGCTAAATCACGGTTTTTATAACTATCATGCCTCTTTCTTTATGTGGCTGGCTGCTGCAAATAACTATCAATTATTGTCCCTGGTTGTCACTGAGGCGAATGTAACATCTCTCATACCGTATAGCGATTATATTGTCAGGTCGTTAGTCACTTGTTCTCAAGAACACCGATTAATTTTTGTTGCTTTCCAGAAACTCGATGACATAGAATTTCGCGTGCCTTATGACGGTCAATATCTCTCGAACACTGTTTCACCAGGTGCTATAGTAAGTGAATACCGAGCTTATCAAAAAAGCTCGAGCGATTATATAAATAGAGGCAATCAATTAGTTGAGTCAGGTCAAATTGAAGAAGCAATTTTTGAATACCAGCAAGCGATTATAACTAATATATACGCTTGGAACGGATATATACTGATGGGAGTTGCCCTGCAAAAATTAGGTCAGTTGGACGAGGCGATCGACAGCTATCGAAAAGCGATATTGTATCACCCTAAATCCGCAGAAGCCAACTATCGCCTCGGAGTCGCACTGCAACAGCAGGGGAAACTAGAGGAGGGAATGGAAAGCTGCAAGCGGGCGATCGCCCAACTTCGATCGAGAAACATACTTTCTAAAGTATTGCAATATTTGAGAAGGGGTCATTATGGGAATTGGCATCACAACATTTAATTTTTACTGTTTGTTGAAAGAGCGGGGGTGCTTCAATAATTTAAAAAGCGTTCTTGAAATCGGCGAGCAGAGTATTATGGTTGCAAGTTGGGATGATTTTGCAGCTACGATCGTTCGAGAATTAGGAGAGTTTAGCCACACTCCGGGCGCACCGATCGCAGCTCGATCGCTATACGAAAGCTTTGGATTAGAAACTTATAACTGTATCGATACTTGTGACTCGTCAAACTCTTTAGTTTTTGATATGAATAAAGATTTGCAGGCCACTTATGGATACTCAGAACAATTCGATTTAGTGACAAATCACGGAAGTTCCGAACATTGCTTTAATCAATACCAATGCTTTAAAAATATTCACAATTTGTGCAAAGCAGGCGGAGTGATGGTTCACGGCTTACCTTTTCACGGCTCGCTCAATCACGGATTTTATAACTATCAGCCATGTTTTTTTGTAGGGCTAGCCGCTGCTAACAATTATAAATTGCTCGCTCTGTCAGTTGTGGATGTAAAAAGTGTCAAACCTGTTACGCCATACAGTCCGTATTTGGTAGAATCCTTAACAAGTTCTATTAAAGAACCCCGGTTAATTTTTGTAGCAATACAAAAACTTAGCGACTCAGAGTTTCGGATACCCTATGACGGTAAATACCTTTCAAACAGCGCCTCCACCGCTCCCGCAGTTGAGGAATATAGAAATTATCAAAAACTGTCCGGCGATTATATAAATTCTGGTAATGAACTTGTGAATTCTGGTACAATTGAGGAGGCAATTTTTGAATACCAACAGGCGATTATAACTAACCCCCACTCAGGGCAAGCATATTTACTGATGGGAATCGCCCAGGCAAAAATTGGCAAGCTGGAAGAGGCAATTTACAGCTATCAAAAGGCGATATCCTACAACCCTAAATCCGCAGAAGCCAACTATCGCCTCGGAGTCGCACTGCAACAGCAGGGGAAACTAGAGGAGGGAATGGAAAGCTGCAAGCGGGCGATCGCCCTTGAAGGACCCAAAGATAATTATTATCGGTAAAAATAGCTACATAGGCGGTTACTTCACTAAATACCTTGGTGGCAATATCGCTCGCGCGCTTTCATTGTCCTCAAAAGATTGTAACTTTTTAAAAGCTGGGGAAGTTTCTAATTTTTTTAAATCTTTTAGCAATGAGGCATCTCCGACAATTGTATTTTTTGCAGGCATCAGCAGATTAGTAGAAAATTCCTTTAACTCTTATAAAGATAACTTAGAAATAGTTAACAACTTAATAGAATGTGCCAAACTGACAAATGCTCGCTCGATTATCTATTTTAGTTCCGTTGATGTCTACGGCAGCAAACCGAGTCTGCCGCTTACCGAACGATCGCCCGTAAATCCAGACACTTGGTACGGACTTGCCAAAGCTTCCTGCGAATCAATGCTAATGTCTTTAGGAGAAGTAAAGTGTCCGGTAACAATCCTGCGAATTCCCGGTATTTACGGTGCGGCGCCCAACGATCGCAGCGTTATTAAGAAAATAGTCTCAGCCATAAAAAATGACAAGCGAGTAGTTATTAAAGGTAGCGGGAAGCAACGGCGCGATTACGTTTACATTACGGACATTTGCCGCCTAATCCAACTATTAATACCCGGGCAGCTTCACGGAATTATAAATGTAGCAACCGGCACAAGTTGTACTATAATCGACATAGCTAATTTAGTGGGCGCGATCGGAGCCGTGGAATTTGAAACAATCTACGAAGCAGCCGATGCAGGAAGAGACTTTGACTTGCTATTCGATACCGCTTATCTAAATTCCGCAGTGCCAAATTTTCGTTTCACGGAGTTGGAGGTAGGTATCCGTTCTTACTTCCGGCCAGACAATCAAATTGCAGGAGGTGAATTGACATGAATAACAGCAATGAATACACCCAAACCCAACCCATACTTCAAGAACCTTGGGTCAAACTCGCAAACGGCTCTGACTTAGAAAATTGGAGCCGTCAGGACGAAATCGCTTACAATCAAACCAACCGTCAATGTCAAAAACTAGCTTTTTTTATGCAAGCTTTTGATTTCTTGACAGACAACAAAATAGAAGGAGACTATCACGAATACGGCTGCCACCGAGTGAGAACTTTTAGGATGGCGCTCACCGAAGCCAGAAGGCACAACCTAGAATCAATGAAATTCTTTGCCTTCGACAGTTTCGAGGGACTTCCAGCAGTCGAATCGCAACCCAGCCACCAAGTTTGGCAACAAGGCGCTCTCAAAACTGCCCAAGAAGAATTCTGGCATTTAATCAAAGAACACGGGATTTATGTAGATAGCTGTCAAACGATCGCAGGATTCTATAAAGAAAGGCTCACCCCCGAGTTACAACAAAGCTTTTTAGCGAAAAACAATAAAATAGCTTTAGCTTGTATTGACTGCGACTTATACGAATCAGCAGTCCCCGTGTTTGAATTTATAGAACCCTTGCTGCAAGAAGGTAGCTTGTTATATATTGACGACTTATTTACAGGTTACAAAGGTTCGCCTGTTAAAGGAGTTGCCAAAGCCTTCGCAGAGTTTCAGCAAAAAAGTCGCTTCAAATTTGCCCCACACATCCAAGTAGGATGGTGGGGTCGCTCTTTCATCACCTACTTAGATGATTAGCAATTTGCGATCGAACAACAATAAAGTTGTTTAACAACTAAACAAAAAATCAGTTGCACAATTAAGGAAAAATCAGTGAAAACAGCAACAATTATTGGCGGTGGTTTTGCAGGCTGTACTTGGGCTCACATACTAGCTAACAAAGGATGGCAAGTTACATTAATTGAGTGTGCGTCCCAACTCGGGGGCGGATGTCAAACCTTATATTATGGGGGTCATCCTTACACTTTTGGTCCGCGCCACCTATTCACGGCCCACGAGTCGGTTTTCAACTTTTTACAGGAACGAGTTCCCCAACGACTGCTCGATCATTACTTGTTAACTTATGTGGAACGGGACGGTCAATTTTACTCCTACCCAATCCATGCCGATGACATTCCCCTGATGCCAGACAAAGAGAAAATAGAGCAGGAGTTGAGCGAAAGGCCCGATCCGAGTACGGCGCGAAACTTCGAGGAATATTGGATTTACTCAGTTGGTGCCACACTGTACGACAAGTTTGTTAAAAACTACTCGAAAAAGATGTGGCAAATAGAGTCCAATACGGTACTGACTGACTTCAAATTTGATGGTAAAGGCGTACAATTGCGGACGGGAACCAAAGAAGTTCGCCCGGAATTTTTCATCTCTTATCCTATCTCGCTGCGCGGCTGGGACGACTACTTCGACATCTGCGCCAATACTCCGGGAGTAACGCTTTGGATGAATTGCCACATCGAAGCCTTTGACGTGCAAAAAGCAGCAGTGCAAGTTAAGGGAGAGTGGATCAAGTCAGATATTTTGGTAAGTTCTCTTTCCCCAGATTTGCTGTTTGACTTCGAGTATGGGGAACTCAAGTATATCGGTCGCGATTTTATTAAGCTGGTATTGCCAGTCGAACAAGTCATTCCCGACCCGACTTTTTTCTTGCACTATGCCAACGATGAAGTTTTTACCCGCGTAGTTGAATATAAAAAACTTACCGGCTACAAATCTCCTACGACTTTGTTAGGAATGGAAATTCCTTCTACGAGCAACAAACTTTATCCATATCCGATAAAAGAGCAGCAAGAAATAGCCGATCGCTACCGCAAAGAGATGCCAGACAACGTTTTTTCGGTGGGTCGGATGGGGAATTACCGCTATTACGACATCGGCATGATTGTTGACGAAGCCTTGCGCTTTACTGCGGATTTGTGAAGAAAAAAAGTAAGGTACTGCAACTATGGATAGACTTAACACGTTACCCCGACCGTTCCGCGACGCTAGTTTGTACGAAGCGACCCTGGCTGCCGGGTTCAAAACATTTCCGCAGCGACAAGAGAATTATCTCAAGTACCAAGCGGCTCAAAGGGGTGAAGTTCTCGACTACTTACCCGTCATGCTTGACATTGAAAATGTCAGCCGCTGTAACTATCACTGTACGATGTGCCAGGTCAGTGATTGGGAGGGTTTTAAACGGGCGGAGGATATGTCTTTTGAGGATTACAAAGATTTGATCGATCGCCAGTACGGATTGATTGAAATCAAATTGCAAGGAATGGGCGAACCATTGTTGGGCAAATGCTACTTTGAAATGATCGAGTATGCCCGATCGAAACATATTTGGGTAAGGTCAACAACCAATGCTTCAATCTTGCATTTCCAAGACAATTACCGGCGACTGATCGATGCAGATATCTGCGAATTGCAGGTTTCTGTTGATGGAACTGCGAAAGAAACTTACGAAAAAATTCGGCGCGGGGGTCGCTTTGAAAAGGTGGTCGAAAACTGTCGCTTGCTAAATGAGTATTGTCGCGATACTAACCGCAAGCGCACTCGAATGTGGACGGTAGTTCAGCAAGATAATTTTTCTGAATTGGAACAGTTTCCCGTCCTCGCTGCTGACTTGGGTTTCGAGCGTTTAACTTTGTCTCTTGACGTGAATGATTGGGGTCAAGACGAGTGGCGGGAAGTCAATCAAAAAGTAGATGTGCACAGACGGTTTGATTTGTCAATGGCAGAACGGCTGATTGCTATTGGCAAACAACACAACGTCGAAGTTACATTCTGGTTCATCGACCAAAAATACGATACCACCGACCCCAAAAAACTCTGCCCCTGGCCGTTCGATCGACTTTATATCTCATCAGATATGAAAATAGTTCCTTGCTGCATGGTGGCGAATCCAGAAGTCTGCGAACTCGGGGATGCGCGCAACTTAACACAGGAGTGGAATAGCGAACAAATGATTGCCTTCAGACGCGCTCATTTAGGGGGAAATATCCCTAAAATATGCACGGCTTGCTACAGTAACTTTTGAAAATAGGTGTTGGCATGGAACCTCATAAAAGCACGACGATCGTCGTTGATGTGGGCGGTCGTTACGGGATGCACCCCTCATGGTCGGGATTTGCTGGAGAATTACTTTACCTGACCTTTGAGCCAGATCCAGAAGAGGCCCAACGCCTGAGAAAGTACAATTCTCGATCGGGTTTTGAAGTGGTCGAGCTGGCTCTGGCAAAAGCAGAAGGAGAAAGAGATTTTTATATCACCAAACACCGGGGATATTGTTCTTTTTACCCTCCCAATCTCGACTCGGAATGGTTTAAACGATACAGACCGGGTGAAGGGGAAATAGAATCTGTAATTCGCGTGAAAACTTCATCCCTCGATAGTTGGGCAAGTTCGCGAAACATAGATATTGACTTTCTCAAAATAGATACAGAAGGTTCGGAATTAGAAATTTTAGAGGGAGCCGAAAAGCAAATTTCATCTAATGTATTGGGGCTGCGGGTAGAACTTTTATTTGAGGAGATATACAAAAATGTTCCTCTGTTTCCCGAAATTTTCAATCACCTCAAAGCGCGGGATTTCTTTTTGATAAATTTCGATTACTTCGGTCGGGGAGTGCCGCGCCATGCTTTGTTTCGCAATCCGAATCCCTTAGTTCCAGATAACGATCGCTACGGAACTTTGATCGGTACGGATGGCGTGTGGCTGAGAAAGTACGATTGGGTGCGCGATCGCTACAAAGGGGAAAGTTTGGAACTAGCAACCCTCAAATATGCTTATTTCTGTATTTTGAACTCTGCCACTGATGTTGCTCTAGATACTTTAATGAGCTTTGTCGGCACGCACAATTTTAGTCCTGCAACTGTGGAAACTAAAATTTACCGCGCTCTGAGGCGAATTTGTACGGAATATTTGGGACGCTATCGCGTCAATCCAGAAGACGTACAGTGGAATGCGGCGCGATCGACGCTCAAAGAAATCTTTAATGTGGAACTCGAAGCGGGAAACAAGTATTGGGAATTGATCCAAAACTTGTAAAATTCAAGCAAGTGAAACCATCTCAAAATGTGAGGAGAAACTGATTGACTGCATCTAAACACTGCTTAGTAACCGGCGCTGCGGGCTTCATCGGCAGCCACCTGTGCGATCGCCTCTTAGCCCTCGGCCACACCGTCACCGGCCTCGACAGCCTGATTGTCGGCCGCCTTGCCAACTTAGAACAAGCCAAAACCTACAACACCTTTAACTTTCTAGAACAAGACGCAGCCGCGATCGCCCCCTCAACCCTAGAAGGAATAGACTGGGTATTCCACCTAGCAGGGCTGGCCGACTTAGTACCGTCGATCGAAAACCCCAGCCAATACTACCACTCGAACGTTCAAGGCACCTTTAGCCTGCTAGACGCTTGCCGCAGCGCTCAAATCCAACGCTTCGTCTACACCGCATCCTCCACCTGCTACGGCATCCCAGACACCTATCCCACACCCGAAACCTATCCCTGTGAGCCCGAACACCCCTACGGCTTGACCAAATATTTAGGCGAGCAAATGGTGATGCACTGGGCAAAAGTGTACAAACTCCCCGCCCTCTCCCTGCGCTTGTTTAACGTCTACGGGCCCCGATCGAGAACTACAGGGGCCTACGGTGCAGTTTTCGGCGTCTTTTTAGCTCAAAAATTAGCAGGTAAACCCTTCACCCTTGTCGGAGATGGCACGCAAACCAGAGATTTTACCTTTGTCAGCGACGTGGTAGAAGCTTTTGTCACCGCAGCAGCATCGGATGTCACCGGCGAAATTATCAACATCGGATCGGGAAATCCTCAAAGCGTCCTCACCTTAGTGGAACTATTGGGCGGCCCCATCGTCCACATCCCCAAACGCCCCGGAGAACCTGATTGCACTTGGGGAGACATCACCAAGGCTAAAACTCTCTTGGGATGGGAACCAAAAGTTCCTTTCCCCGAAGGGGTAGCGCAGATGTTGGCGAACATCGACTTGTGGCGAGAAGCACCCGTGTGGACGCCTGATTCGATTCAGGAAGCCACAAAAGCATGGTTTGAATATTTGGGAAAAACCTAAAATTTATGGTGCAAAATGCTGCTGCGACGGTGAATCTTCAGGTTTCCAAAGCATTCCTCTACCAAGGAAGTCGCCTGTTATTGCAACTTCGAGACAATATACCTGAAATCATAGCCCCCGATCGCTGGGGATTGTTCGGCGGTAGCGTGGAAGCAGGCGAAACTCCTGTCGAAGCGATGAAGCGAGAAATCGCAGAAGAACTTTGCTGGATGCCGCCGGAACCGAAATACTTGCTGACTTGGGAAGTACCCGATCGAGCTTGCACCATCTATATTTTTGGCATTCCCCTGACAGTTGGAACTAGCCAATTAACCTTAACCGAAGGACAAGCCTTCCAACTATTTACATTTGAGGAATTAACTCAACTGCCTTTAGTGCCCAAAATTCCTCGGATGCTGCCGCAAGTTGTGGAAGCCATTGATTTTCCAGAACTTAGTTTGGCTTGGCAGGAATTCACAACAAAAAAGTTAAAGTGGTCGGTTTCAGATTAGTTAAAACTTACGCCATCGAACACAAAATATGCAAAATTTTGCCTCAGAACTACCCTTTGCTACCGACTATTTCCGCCAACTTGCAAATTTAAGCGAAAACTTTGAAGCGAGTGACAAAGAACTTTATCCCCTCACCTTTTCCGAAGCAGTTAGTCGGGCGGCTGCTTTAGTATCCCAACAAAGCAAACAGCAACGAAAAGTAATTTTCATTGGTAACGGCGGCAGCGCTGCGGTAGCAAGTCACCAAGCAATAGATTACTGGCGCAATGGAGGATTTCCCTCGATGGCTTTCAATGACGGAGCCCTCCTCACTTGCATCAGCAATGATTTTGGGTACGAACAAGTTTTTAGCAAGCCGATCGCCACCTTTGCCCAATCGGGCGATATTGTGTTTGCCATCAGCAGTTCGGGAAAATCGGCTAATATTTTAGCTGGGGCAACTCAAGCTGCTAAAATGGGCTGTTACGTCATCACGCTTTCAGCTTTTGCGCCGGATAATCCCCTGCGTCAATTAGGAGATCTCAATTTTTACGTTCCCACGATGGCCTATGGATTTGCTGAAATTACCCATTTGTGCATTTGTCATTGTATTCTAGATGGGTTGATGAAAGGTTCGCTACCAGAAACAGATGTTGAGCGTTCGGTAATTAATGACAGTAAGTTATTTTCAGAAAGCAAACAAACTTAAGCAAGCAGGCTTGTTGGCAGAAGCGATCGCCTGTTACCGCCAAGCGATCGCACTTAACCCCAATTTTTATTTGTCTCACCACAATTTGGGGGAAACCTTAGCTAAACTCGATCGCTGGGAGGAAGCTGTTACGGCGTGCGATCGCGCCATTCAACTAAATCCTAACTCGGTTTGGTCTTATTACAATTTAGGCGAAGCTTTGGCAAAACTCTGTCGCTGGGAGGATGCGATCGCCTCTTACCGCCGCGCGATCGAGCTTTCCCCTGATTTTTATAGATTTTACACCGGCTTGGGGGCAGCCCTATGCAAGCAGGGCGATCGCGAAGCAGCGGCAGCCTCCTACTGTCAAGCTGCGGAAATATTGGCAAAACAGCAGCGGTGGAATGAAGCGGAAAGTTGTTATTTTCAGGCGATTAAACTTAATCCATCAGTGAAAGATTCCTACCGCAATTTAGCAGAAACTCTGACAAAACAGCAGCAGTTGGAAGTTGCGATAGCCACAACCCGCAAAGCTATTAACCTCGCACCAGAACAGGCAGAAAATTACTGCCAACTCGGGGAAATATTAACGCAACAAAACAGGCGGATCGAGGCAATTGAGAGCTATAAAAAAGCGATCGTCCTCAATTTCGATCGAGAATTATCGCGTACCAACCTAGTCAATTTACTGATAGAGCAAGCCGAAATAGATGGGGAAAAGCAAAAACAAAACAAACCTTCTGTAGGGGAAGAGGCGCTGTTTAACCTGGGAAATTTACTAATACAGCAAGGAAAATTAGCAGAAGCGATCGAGATTTATCAAAAAGTTCTCGAACTAAAACCACATTGGACGGAAGCTTGCCTCAAGCTGGTAGAAGCTTGGATGAAAATGAGCTGGAATTTTTACGATGCGGGTAAATTATACGAATCGATCGACTCTGCGGAAGGGGCGATCGAAATATATAACTCTCAGCTTGCCCAGCATCCCCTGGGAAATTTGGGTATTCGCTTTATCACGCCGGAATATTTCACAAATTGGCCTTGGCTGGGAGCGATCGGCCACCTAGCTCTCAATATAGATCTTTATATTAAAATGGGCATCCTCGGCTGGCGGCCTGAATGCCATACAATTCTGTTAGCGCCTCCGGAACAAGTTATCAATCCTTGTTTGCTCGACTACTGGCGGCCCTACCTCCACATTATCACCGACCCCCCTACAATCGATCGCCTGCTGCCGCTAGCGAAGACGATGCGCTGTTTGGAATACACCCTTTACCACATCAAACTTGCCAGCGGACAAATGGTAGATCTGGGTTATGCTTTTGCCACAGTGCAAAAACAGTGGCAAACAGAAGCAAAACCGCCGCTGCTGAGCCTGTCGCCCTCGGATTTCGAGCGGGGATGGAACTGTTTGCAACAGCTTGGAGTGCCTAAAAATGCTTGGTTTGTGTGCCTCCACGTTCGAGAAGATGGCTTCCGCCGAGAAGGAATGACTACGCACCGCAGTGCTGATGTTGATACTTACTCATTGGCTATCGAGTCGATCGTAGCGCGGGGCGGCTGGGTCATCCGCATGGGCGATCGTACCATGAAACCGCTGCCACCGATGAAACAGGTAATTGACTACGCTCGCACTGACGCAAAAAGCGATTGGATGGATGTTTTTTTGTCTGCTGAGTGTCGTTTCTTTCTGGGAAGCGCTTCCGGGCTCGCTTGCGTTCCCTTGGTATTTGGCGTTCCCAGCGCTATTACCAACACTTGGCCGATTTCCGGGCGCCCGCAGTCGAATTTGGATCTGTTTATTCCCAAACTAGCTCGATCGTCCGTAGAAAATCGCTATCTCACGTTTGAAGAAGCACTCTTACCTCGCTTCTTTTTCAATCTCAACAGCAAACTTCTTTATTCCTGGGGCATTCAAGTAATCGATAATACTCCAGAAGAGATCGATGAGTTGGTGTTGGAAATGTTCGATCGGCTCGAAGGTAAAGTGCAGTATACAGAAAACGACGAAGCTCTGCTGCTGCAGTTTAACTCTCTGCGATCGCCCTACGGGCCAAATCCTGCCAACAGCCGGATCGGACGCTCTTTCCTGCAAAAGTATTGCCATTTGGGACTGAGGCAAAGAGGGAGTTGATGCCCGATCGATCGGCCGTCCCACAGACATAGGTTAGATATAGTGCGATCGAGCAAGCAGCCCCTTTCGACCCCGCCGTTCCTACACCGTATTTGATTATTTGGAGGCAAATGATTGTATGGTAGAGTGAGAGCCTCTAGGGCGGTGAGATGCCCAGGGGCAATTGATGGCTTACCAGCACGAAGGTTTCTTTTTTTTGCGATGATACCTACGGCGAGTATAAATATTGGAACGAACTTAGGGATAATGGTGATGCTCCTTGGAGGCTGTGGGAATGAGTGAATTTTGGCGCGATCGATCTGTGTTGGTGACAGGCTGCACCGGCCTTTTGGGCAACTGGTTAGTAGCTGAGCTGCTGGAAAGAGGAGCTTGGGTAACGGGATTAGTTCGGGACTTAGTGCCGCAATCCCGACTTTATGCTGGAGACTGGTACCGACAGATTAATATCGTTCGCGGTTGTGTCGAGGATTTGTCAACAGTAGAACGAGCGATTAATGAGTATGAAGTAGATACGGTGTTTCACTTAGCAGCTCAGACAATTGTGGGAGTTGCAAATAGAGAGCCGCTCGCAACTTTTGAAACCAATATTAAAGGTACTTGGAATATTCTAGAAGCTTGCCGCCGCGTTGGAGGTGTGAGTCGAATTGTCATAGCATCCAGCGATAAAGCCTATGGAGACCAGCTAGTGCTTCCTTACAGCGAAACAACTGCGCTGCAAGGGCAACATCCTTACGATGTTTCTAAAAGCTGTGCCGATCTAATCAGTCAGACTTACTACGTTTCCTATGGTTTGCCCGTGTGCATTACTCGCTGCGGCAATTTTTACGGCGGTGGAGATTTGAATTTTAATCGCATCGTTCCGTCTACAATTCGCTCGGCTTTGCAGGATAAGCCCGTAGTTATCCGGAGTGATGGCACTTTTATCCGGGACTATTTCTATGCAAAAGATGGGGTTTTAGCTTATCTCCATTTGGCAGAGCAAATGGACAGGAAAGAGATTTTGGGAGAAGCGTTTAATTTCAGCAACGAGCTGCAAATTTCGGTGCGGGGCATGGTAGACAAGGTTTTGAAATTGATGAACAAGACTGATTTGGAGCCAGTAGTATTGAATCGGGCAAAGAATGAAATAAAACATCAGTATCTATCCGCAGATAAGGCGCGAAAAATGCTGGGTTGGGAATCTAAGTATCCTCTAGAAGAAGGGTTGAAAGAAACAATAGAGTGGTATGAAAACTTTTTGATGAATGAAGATACCTGTGCGATCAGCGTGTGATTGAGGCTTTCTCAGACTCAAATTCTAATTCTCTTTATCTTAGTTGCTATAGTGCTACTAAATGAATTTCAGGATTTACGTACCGAGAGTCTCAAATATAGCTTTCCAGGGCGGACACTAGGGCACCGCCCCTACAAGGGGGGTTGGGGGTATCTATGGTGACAGTTGATAAAAAAAATCATAGTCAAGGGGGCTAATTCTGTGCCATCTAAATGTCGTTTTTGCAGTCACCCGTTGGAGCATACTTTTGTAAATCTGGGGATGTCGCCACTAGCCAATGCTTTTGTCGATCGCGATCGTCTGAATAGTGCAGAGAAATTTTATCCGCTTCATACTTATGTCTGCGGTAATTGTTTTTTAGTGCAGCTAGAAGAATTTGAATCGCCGGATAGCATCTTCAGCGATTATGCTTACTTTTCTTCCTATTCAGACTCTTGGCTGCGCCACGCCAAGAATTACACTGATTTGATGGTGGAGAGGTTTGGATTTGACGCCAACAGTCAGGTAATTGAACTCGCAAGTAATGACGGCTATTTGCTCCAGTATTTTCAGCAGAAAGGAATTCCCGTATTGGGAATTGAACCGGCGGCAAATGTAGCCAAAGTAGCTGAGGAAAAAGGCATTCCCACTTTAGTTAAGTTTTTTGGAGTGGAAACGGCTAAAGAGTTGGTTGCAAAAGGGAAGCAGGCGGATTTATTGCTGGGCAATAATGTGTTGGCTCACGTACCAGATTTGAATGACTTTGTGGCGGGGATGAAAATTGTCCTGAAGCCAAAGGGTGTTTTGACAATGGAGTTTCCTCATGTATTGCAACTCATTCAAGACAATCTGTTTGACACGATTTACCACGAGCATTTCTCTTATTTTTCGTTGCTGACGGTTGAGAAAATTTTTGCTCGTCACGGTTTAACTTTGTTTGATGTCGAAGAGCTACCGACGCACGGCGGTTCTCTGCGGATTTACGGGAGGCACGCAGATTGTGAGAGTATACAGGTTGGCGATCGCACTTCCCAACTGAAAGCTAAGGAAGTCCAAGCCGGCCTCAACCAAATTGAAATTTATCTAGGATTTGGCGAACAGGTGAAGTCTACCAAACGCCAAATGCTCAGTTTCTTAATAGATGCCAAAAACCAGGGCAAATCAATTGCGGGCTACGGTGCGCCGGCAAAGGCTAATACGCTGCTGAACTATTGCGGTATCCGCACGGATTTGATTGATTATACCGTGGATTTAAGCCCGCACAAGCAGGGTTTGTTCTTGCCGGGAACTCAGATTCCGATATATCATCCAGATAAAATTCGGGAAACTAAGCCAGATTATTTGGCGATATTGCCTTGGAACATCAAAGATGAGATAGTAAGTCAGATGGGTTATATCCGCGAGTGGGGAGGGAAATTTGTGGTGCTGATTCCTCAAGTGGAGGTAATAGGGTGAAATTTACCGAAACCAAACTTAAAGGAGCTTATGTTATTGAGGTAGAACCCTTAAGCGATGAGAGGGGATTTTTTGCGCGTTCTTGGTGTCAAAAAGAATTTGCCGAACACGGTTTGAATCCTAATTTAGTGCAGTGCAATATTTCTTTTAACCTCAATAAAGGTACTTTGCGGGGGATGCACTATCAGGCACAACCGCACGAAGAAGCAAAGTTAGTTAGATGTGTAAAAGGGGGAATTTATGATGTAATTATAGATTTGCGTGCCGATTCGCCCACTTTTAAAAGCTGGTTTTCAGTTGAGCTAAATTCTGAGAATCGCAAGATGATATATATCCCTGAAGGTATGGCTCACGGGTGTCAAACTTTGGCGGACAATACTGAGGTTTTCTATCAGATGTCGGAGTTTTATTGCTCGGAATCTGCTAGGGGAGTGCGGTGGGATGACCCGATATTTGGGATTGATTGGCCGGAGATATCTCAGCGCGTGATTTCTGAAAAAGACCGGAGTTATCCAGATTTCTTGCTATGAAAAAAGTGCTGGTTACGGGTGCGGGGGGTTTTGTTGGCAGACACGCTTTAAAGACGCTGGTGGAACGCGGCTTTGAGGTTCATGCTGTCACTTCTAAGACTTTGCCGACTTTAAGTTCTGACTGTACGTGGCATCTGGCAAATTTGTTAGACCATACATCCATTAAGGAGTTAGTTTGTCAAGTAAAACCTACACATTTGCTGCATTTTGCCTGGTGTTATACAGTACCTGGACAATACTGGAAGTCTGAGGATAACTTTTTGTGGGTACAGGCTAGTTTGGAATTGTTGAGACAATTTCGAGAGCAAGGTGGCGATCGGGTGGTCATGGGTGGAACCTGCGCGGAGTATGATTGGAAGTACGGGTATTGCTCGGAATTTATCACGCCGAGAAATCCAGATACTCCCTACGGTATTTGTAAAAATGCTTTGCAGGAGATAGTAAATTGCTATGGTGAGACGACAAGTCTCAGCAGTGCTTGGGGACGTATTTTCTTTCCCTACGGTGCTGGCGAGTACCCAAATCGGCTGGTTTCTTCGGTGATGCTTTCTCTCTTGAAGGGAGAGCCTGCTCGCTGCTCTCACGGCAATCAAATTCGGGATTTTATGTATGTACAGGATGTGGCTGATGCTTTTGTGGCTCTTTTGGAGAGTGAGGTGACGGGAGCTGTTAATATTGGATCGGGAAGGGCGATCGCCATTAAAGATGTTGTGTATAAAATAGCGGATCTAATCGGGCGATCGGATTTAGTGCAGTTAGGTGCTATTCCCTCTGCTCCGAAAGAAGCGCCTTTATTAGTAGCTGATGTGACTCGTTTATCTAATGAGGTAGGTTGGCGGCCCCAATCAAACTTAGAAAGCGGATTAAGGCAAGCTATCATCTGGTGGGAAAATCAGCTTTTGTCCTAAAAATTGCTGTCTAAGATTCGTTACCTAAATCCAATTATAACTAGGAAAAATCATGAAGTTAACGCTAGATACAGATGCCCAAAAATTGATTCAAGAAATAGACGGTGAGTGTCAAACTATCCCGCTCTATTCTAAGGAAGCTTTTGAAATCATTTCTCAATACTGGCTGAAATTAGGCTGGAATCAAAAATACACCTATACATTTAGCTGGATGGGAAGACCTATTATTCAACTCCCTGAAGACATGATTCGCATTCAGGAAGTTATTTATCAGGTTAAACCCCATGTCATTATTGAAACCGGGGTAGCTCACGGCGGCTCTCTGATTTATTACGCTAGCCTTTTTAAAGCAATGGGCAAGGGTAGGGTTGTAGGAATTGATATTGAAATTCGCCCGCACAACCGCAAGGCTATAGAGGAACACGAACTGTCATCGTTCATTACTTTAGTTGAAGGCAGTTCTACAGATACGAGTATTGTAGAGCAAGTTAAAAACCTGGTAAATCCAGGGGAGACTGTGTTGGTGAGTCTTGACTCGTGTCACACAAAACAGCACGTTGCTGATGAGTTAGAGGCTTATTCCAGTTTTGTCACACCAGGCTCCTATATTATTGCTACAGATGGGATTATGAAGGATTTGTATGATGTGCCGAGGGGAAATCCTGAATGGACTTGGGATCATCCTACTGCGGCGGCGGCGGAGTTTGCAGAAAAGCACCCTGAGTTTGTGTTGGAGCAACCTAAGTGGCCGTTTAGCGAGAGTGATTTGACGGAGAATGTGACTCACTGGCCTGGGGCTTGGTTGCGACGATCGTAGAGCATAGAGTTGAGAAATGGCAAACTTGGCTGCGCTCGCTCGTATTTGGGAAGATTATTAGCGCTCCTGACTTAACTTTTGTATTAGTTTAACCGCTTCATTATAAATTACTTTCCAATCACAATCATAATTGCAATCAGCGTAATCAACGACACTCTCATTTGGTATAAACACTTGTGGTATTAGCTTGTCAAAATAGGGTAGCTCAGAGCGCCCCGACTGAAGTTTTCTGACATCCTGATAATTGAGAACTTGAGTGTGTGCATGCAACACGCCTGGTTTGTTAGCTATCCATGAGGGATAAATCAGTCCAGCCCCTACTGGTGATATGTGCAAATCTATAGCCTTAGCCCAAACGACTGTTTCGTAAGTTGTAGAACCGATCGCTCTGAATGTAGCGATCCCGGGATCTATCACAGAAAGTATTTCTGCCATTACTGCTTTCTCACTTTCTATCATAGACCAACTGCTACTAAGAGAATCTTCTTTGCCGCTCAGAGACCACCCATCAAATACAACTCCCAAATTCGGAAAATCCGAATACAGACTGTTGATGATATTTGCTATTCCTTCTGCCTGACTTAGCCATACTCTGCTACTGGTGCGAATCTGGACACCCAAAAGCGGAAAACACTCCTTAGCTATTTCTATTTCTTTCAAACAATCAGGAGTGCATTTTTTAACTGAAACCTCACATATTCTGTTTATTAATGACTCTTCTATAAATCTCGCATTAGCCCTGAAAGCAACATAATTATTATCTACTACTGTTTTAAACACATCCCAAACATCATTAACATAAATCAAATTTTCCGGCATAATTTCTGGAAAAACATCTCCTATACTGAAGTATTCGCCAGCACCAATTAAAAATTGATCGACCTTGGATAATATACCACTTCTATAGAGACTATCAATAGCTGCCATGTCCTGCCATAAATAATGCCCGATGTTGAAACCTAAACCTACAACATCAACTATTTTTTTTTCGGGATTTTCTAAATAAGATTTGACTTTTGACCAATAACTAACCATATAACTCTTGAACTTATTTATACTTTGTTCGGGACGGGCAAAAGGTACTAATACGTGACTAAAATTAATAATTAGCTCTTGTTTTGGCAAATAAATCAAAAGCTTTTCTCCCATAGGACAGCCATGCATCAAATAGAATATTTCACTGCCGACAAAGCGATAAATAAAACCCTGCAAGTCGTGATGCCCGATCTCCTGATGATTGATGACAAAGGACTGATTAGATCTAATTACCTTACCGCTGAAAGGGCAAACCGAATAAATATAACCGGTTTCTACTAGAACTTGTTGGTAAGGAAGGGTGAAGTTAATTTCAGGGAGCAGCTTTTTTTGTAGGTCTTCTTCAAAACTATTTATATAGCTTTCTTCCAAAGCAAAGTTATCTTGTGCTATTAATTCCAGATTCGCTAAGGATAAACCCAGGCTTTCCAAATATTTTTTGTCGTCTTCGGTTAAGAATTGCAGGAGGAGAGATCTATATTTGCTTGCTCTTTGGAAATATTGAAACGCGGCTTCTGGTTCGATTTCTGTTAGGCTATCTGGACGATATTCCTCAATATCTTCTGGTTGATTTAAGTTGTTCCAGTTCTTTTCGTAAATTTCGTTATTTTTGTGTAAATCACTTTGATGAATTAAAGTCAGTTCTATAAACTTCACCGCAAAGAATTGACCTGTTGCCCATAACCGAACTTCTAAATCTTTGGCACACGCAAAATCTATAAAAAATTCATGTTCTTTTTGATTTGCCAGATAGACATTTTCTTCATAAACTACCCAGCCCTTATTTACAGCAACATCAAACTTAAACCAAAGTTGTTCCGAGCCGTTTCCTTGAATTCCTCTAAAATCTGCGTTTTCCATAGCTATCTTAACTCTGTATAACCCAGGTAACAAACTGATATAAGGTCCGTAGCACACTTGACCATAATTTCCTACCGGGATAACTAGCTGCTTACCAGCTTGTGTTTGCACAAGCTGTCCTGAAATTAAAGTTAAATCTTCTGGGTTAATTCGCCAATTTTTTATCCCATATAATTTGCTTAAAAAGCATTTGTTGCTGGTGAATTTTGGGTAAAGTTCTACTAACTGCTGCCATTGCGCGATCGCTTCTACTAATTCACCCTTTTCTGCCAATATATCGCAAATTCTCAGCAGATTTTCCATCCCTTTTTCTAGTTGCTCTTTTACTTTTATGGCTTCATTATTAACAAGATAGAGTTGATTTTCAATTTGTTTAAATTCTCCGCCCATTTGAGCCATCAGTGCTGTCTGTCTGGGCTGAAGAAAGTGCCGATACTTGCAGATATTGTCGATCAAGAATTCCGGCACGTCTTTACCTTCTATGTCTGTGACATCGAAATAAAACTCTCCCGATGATTCCATGTCCAAAGTCGGTCTACACACATCATATTTAATTTTTTCAATACCTCTTGCTTGTGAATCATCCCCTTCTTTATGTGCAAAACTTTGCAATTTGTAGCGACGGGATAATTCGGAACCAAACCAACTAAATGACCAGCCACTCTTAAATATGTATGGATGTTCAAAATACCGATCGCTATTGATGTAACCCGATCGCTTGTAACCACCCTCCCCCATGTCTAACCCTGTGTTTATTTTGTCTGAATACCTGACTTTTGTATAAGTTCTAACTTTAAAATCTTTATACTTACAAGCAACTGTTCCGCACCACCACTCACTGAAAAGGTTATCTAAATGACCGTGATACAAATCTTGAACAAATATCACAAATTCATGCTCTTTAAGTAATTCAATGGCTTCACTCAGTTTTTCCTTTCTGGGAATTTCATCACAGTCATTTACCAGGATAATATCCTCATCTTGGCAATCAAGAGAATTTAATACCCTACTTATACAGTTTTTTTGGTGAACGTCAAGCGGCCATGCTTGGAGATGAATGGGTTGAGTGTAGTCAATCTCCGGCATATCATCAACAACATAGTGAATGATTCGATCCTGATACTCAGCAAACTCATGGCTAAATTCTTGGTAATAAAGGGGTTTGGGGTTGCCACTAAACGTTTTTGTAGCTTCTACTAAAATAAACTTATCTACAACATCTTTGAGTTCTTCTATCCTAATTCTGAGAACATCTAGTTCATTAAAAAAGGCAAAGCAGTCATAAATGCGAGGTCGCTTTTGATTGGCTTGCATATTATTGGGATTAATCTTGAAAGCCTTGTAGTAACAGAGGCTGGCCTCAGTTTTGTTTCCTTTAGCTGCTAGTGCTTCTCCTAAGTTATAGTAAGATTCGTCTGAGTTAGGACTCAGTTCAAGAGCATGACGCAAAGTATCGATCGCGCCCTCTAAATCCCCATGTTTAATTAATAATTCCCCTAAGCGATAATGAGCTTGCACATCATCTGGATTTAAGTCAGTAATGTGGCGATAAGAATCGATAGCCTCTTCCCAAAGCTCTTGTTTCACCAATGCCTTCCCTAACTGCAACAAGACTTCTAAGTTATCTGGCTGTATCTGTAGGAGCTTGCGATATGCTTGCACATCGTCTGGATTTATCTCTAGGGTACGGCGATAAGAAGCGATCGCCTCCTCCGCATCTAACTGAGTTCGGTGTTGCAGTAATTCCCCCAGTCTATACCGAATCCAATCTGCATCTGGTTCAAGTTTGCTGGCACGGCGATAAGCCGCGATCGCCTCATCTAGCAGACACAATTTTTCTAAACTTTTTCCTAATCCCACATATGAACCAAAATGCTCGGGATTCAATTCAATCGCTTGACGAAATGCAGCAATCGCTTCTTCCCATTGCTCTTGTCGCTCTAGGATATCTCCTAAGTGGTGATAAGACCATGAGAAGTCGGGTTTCAGTTCCACTGCTTTGCGATAGGCCGTGACTGATTCCTCCAATTTTCCCAGTCTCCCTAAAGCTTCCCCCAAGTAATGATAAGCCCAAGACTGATTTGGTTCTAACTCAATCACAGCATGGAAGGATGCGATCGCCTCTTCGAGCATACCTGCTTCGAGATATTGAGTTGCTTTATTTAATTGAGTCATAGCTGTTTCCATGTTCCTAAGTTATGTCTGTATTATGGATGTAACGAGTCGGGAAGCAAATTGTCAATTTTAGGGGGTTTAAAAAGCATCGATAGCGTTTTTTGCCACCGACTTAACACCACTTAATTAGCTATTTTATTGTCGCTCAAGCCGTTTTTTCAACAAACACTTGAAATGAGATATGAAGCAGATTTAGCTTAGGGGAAAAGAATCTCAAAAACACATCTACACCCTCTTTAACTCCTCCACCCAGGCCGTAATCATCAAAAACTACCAGACCGCCTACTTTAAGAAGTCCCCAAGCCAGTATTGCATCCACTAAGACATCTTCCGCCTCGTGAGAGCCATCGACATAGATAAAATCGTAGGAATTCACGGGCAGCAAACGCATTACATCAGAGGAAAATCCCACCTTCTTAGTAACCTTATGTGAATGACCAGTTAGGAAGACATTAACATCAAAACGCGATTGGCAAAGAAGTAGGACATTCCCTTTCATGTTTTGATGTTCTATACCTCCTTGCCAAGTATCTACACAACTAATTTTCGCAGATTCGTGGGTAAGAATATTATCTAACAGCCAGCAAGTTGACCTACCTTCCCAACTGCCTATTTCTAAAACATTTACTTCAGGAATATTTACAAACCTGTTCAAATATTTTCGCCAATTCGGAATATTGTGACTGAACCAATCAGTAGTATAATAATAGCCTATTTGCTTGACATGGCTGTTGTATTCCAATTTGTCTAACTCTAAACAAACCCGCTCGCGCCGCACTTGTAATTCTTGAATGTCGGCATCAATTTGTTTGAGCTGCAATTGTGATTGCTCTATATCTATTGCAATTCGATTTTCATTTTCTGAATTATCTTCTGAACTGTGGTTAAATTCAATTGCCCGTCTATAACAAGCAATCGCACCCTCTAAGTCGCTTTGTTTTGATAAAGCTTTCCCTAACTGCAACCAAACTTCCCAGTTATCTGGTTTAATCTCTAGGAGCTGATGGCAAGCCTGCACGTCATCGGGATTGAGTTCAATGGCACGGCGGTAGGCTGCGATCGCCTCCTCGATCTTCCCGGACTCTAGAAGTCGATCGCCTTTATCTAATTCCGTTACAGCCGACTCTGCACTCATAAATCTATTACTTTTTTTGTCAGTTTATCAAGAAGAGAGTTTAAACTCAACAGCGTTCCACCCGGCAACACTCGCTCCATTGTACAATAAGTAGCTGTACCAGTTCGTCGCCCAGCGCTAAACACTAAGTTGTGATTCCCATATCTAATTTGAAGTCCCAGAATGCGGGTCGCCAGGGCGTGGCACCAGTCATCGACAAAGAGCCCTGCTTAACCAATCCAGTCTCGCAAATGGCCACGGAGGCCCAGTGCCGATCGGATGCCTTCTACTATTGGTGCGAGCAAACTCGTCTTCCACACGAGCCCATCTTCCATCGAAAACTGTGGGAGTACGCCTACATCCTCCAGTGTCTGTCCGAGACGGGCATGATGTCACCGGGCAGGCGCGGACTGGGTTTCGGCGTTGGCAAGGAACCGTTAGTAGCAGTAATGGCCGCTCGCGGCTGCGATATCGTCGCCACAGACCTAGATATAGACGAAGCGACAAAGCAAGGATGGGCCGGTAGCGGTGAATATGCAGCAACGCTGGAGGCGCTTAACGATCGCGGCATCTGCCCCCCCGAACGCTTCGCCTCCAAAGTGATTTACCGCGTGGCAGACATGAACAAGATAGATGGGGATTTGGTGGGCTTCGATTTTGTCTATTCCTCTTGCGCTTTCGAGCACCTAGGCTCGATCGAGCCTAGGTGCTCGAATTCGTCAAAAACAGCCTTAAGTGCCTGCGTCCGGGCGGCATAGCAGTCCACACCACCGAATTCAACGTTTTGTCTAATGATGCGACGATCGACCACCAACAGACTGTACTATTTCGACGGCAGGACATCGATCGGCTGGCCGCAGAGTTGCTAAGCCAGGGCCACGAAATAGTCCTCAACTACAACGCTGGAAGCGGGCCGTTTGACCGTCATATAGACGTACCGCCCTGGTCAGGGATACACTTAAAGCTTCAGTTAGAACAATATGTCACAACATCCTTGGGGCTGCTCATTAAGAAGGCTTCATAGACTAAATGGTTGTTAAATCCTCTTCTGAGATTTCCACAAAGCAAACAGCAAAACAAATGTTAAATAATACATTAAATAATTCTTTTGGTGTAAATGTTGCCGGTCACATAACCGGTGACTTTGGGCTAGCAGAAGCAGCCAGAGGCACGATCAGAGCCATGGAAGCAGCTAAAATTCCCTTTACTCTGACAGATTTAAAGGTAGGCGGGCAACCTAACTCAGATTCCACCTACAAAAATTTTTCCAACGATAACCCCTATCCGATCAATATAGTCCAAACTAACCCCAATTGGGTCGAGCAAATTTTAGCAGGATACTTTCCCGGTATTGGTTCTGAATATTTCAAAGGCAAATACAATATAGGTGTCTGGTTGTGGGAACTGCCCGTATTTCCGAAGGAGTGGCAGTGGGCATTTGATTTATTTGATGAAATTTGGACGCCCAGCAATTTTTGTGCAGAAGCATTTTCGGCTGTCTCCCGAGTTCCCGTGCTCAAAATTCCTGTGAGCCTCGCTTTTCCTAAGCCTTCCCTGACAAGAGAAAACCTAAACTTGCCCAAAGATAAGTTTATTTTTCTGTTCATGTTTGACTTTGCGAGTTCCTTTGAAAGAAAAAATCCTTTTGCCACCGTTGAGGCGTTTAAACAAGCTTTTGGAAAATCCAATCAAGATGTTTTACTCGTGCTCAAGTTTGCCAATACCCATTATTTCCCGCACCTGCGAGAGCAGCTCGCCCAATTGACAGAAGGCTGGTCATCGATTCAATTTATAGACGGGCATTTGCCAAAAGCAGAAATTCACGCTCTGGTGAATAGTTGTGACTGTTATGTATCTCTACATCGGGCTGAGGGGTTTGGTTTAACAATATCTGAAGCCATGTACTACGGGAAACCAGTAATAGCGACAGCCTATTCATCTAATATGGAATTTATGAATGTTGGCAATAGTTTTCCGGTTAAATACGATCTGGTGACAACCACTGAAGATTATGGAGCTTACCCCAAAGGCAGTGTCTGGGCCCAAGCAGATATTGACCATGCTGCCTCTCTGATGAAGTACACTTTTGAAAACCATCGGGAAGCACGGCAAGTAGGAGCTAAAGCTGCTCAGGAAATTAGAGCTTTGCTGGGCCCTCAAACAGTGGGCATAAAAATAAAAAATCGCCTTGAATTTATCATGGGGAATATCAATCAGTCCCACTTGTCAAGTCGTTTCCACGAGCTTCAGGTAGAAAGAGATTTATTGGCTCGTCAAGCCCAAGCTTGGAGGCAAACAGCATTGCAGGTACAGCAAGATTTAGCAAAACAATCCCATTTTCCACTGCAACAGCGCTGAATTTTCAAGGCTTGATTCTAGATGTTTATTAAGCAGAAGACTTACTATGTTAAATCAAACGCCAGATTCTAATTTCGGTATCAACTTTATCGGACACCTCAGCGGTGAATACGGCCTGGGAGAAGGATCGAGAGCCACTCTCAGAGCGATTGAAGCTGCTGGGATTCCCTTTGCACTCAAAGATATTAAGGTAGATTGGCATCGCAACTTAGACAACAGCTATACAAGTTTTTCCGATCAAAATCCCTATCCCATTAACCTGATACACACTCTGCCGGAACCGATTGTTTTCAACATGATCGATCGCGAATGCTTTAAAGGTCGATACAATATTGGCTTCTGGGCTTGGGAACTGCCGATATTTCCTCCGGGGTGGCTGTACGCTTTTTCTTTATTTGACGAGATATGGACTTATAGCAATTACTGCGCTGAGGCGATCGCGCCCGTATCGCCCGTGCCCGTGATTAAGATGATGTCCAGCCTCGATCTTCCCACACCATCGTTCGATCGAGAAGCATTGGGATTGCCCGAAAACAAATGTATTTTTTTATTCATGTTTGACTTCCACAGTACCGTAGGTCGCAAAAATCCCTTTGCTACCCTAGAGGCATTTAAGCGAGCTTTTGCTCAATCAAACCAGGATGTTTTACTGGTGCTAAAGTTTTCTAACGGCAGCTTTTTTCCCGAAGAACGCGATCGGCTCAAAGCGCAAGCAAAGGGCTGGCCGGTTCACTTTATTGACGGGCATTTAAAAAGAGACGAACTTCATGCTTTAGTTGCAAATTGCGACTGCTATGTTTCCCTGCATCGGGCAGAAGGGTTTGGCTTGACAATGGCGGAAGCGATGTACTACGGCAAACCGGTAATCGCGACCGCCTACTCATCTAATATGGAATTTATGAATGTCGGCAATAGTTTGCCAGTAAAATATGACATAGTGACGCTGACAGAAGATTACGGGCCTTACTTTAAAGGAAATTACTGGGCAGATCCCGATGTCGATCATGCAGCATCGTTAATGAGGTACGTTTTTGAGAATCCGCAGGAAGCGCAACAAGTAGGATCTAGAGCCTCTGAGGAAATAAAGTCTTTACTGAACCCTCAACTTCAAGGCATCAAAATCAAAAATAGATTGGAAATCATCAGAAACAGAATGAGCCAATCTACAAATTGGTCTACCCGCATCCATCAGCTTCAGCAAGAGACGGCTGGGGTGCAGTCAGAAATCCAAGTTTGGAGGCAGACAGCACAGCAAGTTCAATCTGAACTAGCACAACATCAAAGGCTCGTTAATACTTGAAAAGTTGAATTTACCGAAAATACTTATTATCAGGAAAACAAATTAGCTATGTTGAATAGTCCCAAGTCTAACTTTGGAGTTAATATTATCGGTCATGTAAGTGGAGAGTTTGGTCTGGGCGGAGGGGTGCGAGGCACTATCAGAGCCCTAGAAGCTGCAAACATTCCTTTCACGATCAAGGATTTGAAAGAAGATTCGCAACGCAACTTAGATGATACATATACAAGTTTTTCCAGCGCTCACTCTTATCCCGTTAATATCGTCCATACCAACCCTCACGAGTCACTGTTGAATTGTATCGATCCCGACTTTTTTCATAACCGCTATAATATTGGTTTTTGGATTTGGGAACTACCCGTATTTCCTGATTTTTTCATGGGGGCGTTTAAGCGATTTGATGAAGTTTGGACTTACAGCAATTACACTGCTGAAACTATTTCTGATGTCTCGCCTCTTCCCGTTGTTAAGTTACCTCCTAGCATTTATTTGCCCCCCAATTCATTGGATAGAGAAGCTTTAGGATTGCCCAAAGATAAATTTATTTTTCTGTTCATGTTCGACATGGGTAGCGGCTTTGAGCGCAAAAATCCTTTTGCCACCATTGAGGCGTTTAAAAAAGCTTTTGGGAAGTCTAATGAAGATGTTTTACTGATTATTAAGTTTAGACCTCATCCAGCTTATCAAAATCAGTACGAGCAACTAAAAGCACTGGCAGAAGATTGGCCATCTATTCAATTTATCGAAGGGCATTTGAGCAAGGAAGAGGTTCATGCCTTAGTAGATAATTGCAACTGCTATGTATCGCTGCATCGGGCTGAGGGTTTTGGTTTGACTATGGCGGAGGCGATGTATTACGGCAAGCCCGTCATCGCTACCGCCTATTCATCGAATACCGATTTTATGAATGTCGGTAATAGTTTTTTGGTGAAATACGATTTAGTGGCAACTACTGAAGCTTACGGACTTTACCCAAAAGGGAGTATCTGGGCTGAGCCGGATATCAATCACGCGGCTTCTCTGATGGAGTATGTTTTTCAGAATTATCCGCAAGCACAGCAAGTAGGAGCCAGAGCAGCTAAGGAGATTAGGTCTTTATTCAGTCCTGAGGTTATTGGTCAAAAAATTAGACATCGCCTGGAATATATTACCAGGACAATAGAAGAGAAAGGCTGGTATGAATCCCAAGCTCAAGCTTGGAAACAAGCGGCTCTCCAAGCTCAAAGGGAACTGGACAGAGCAAGGCTTCAATTTTGATACTAGCAACTGACGGGCTTCCTTGATGATTTATGGTTCGTTTTCTGATAAATGAGCCTACAAATCTTCCGCTCGCATACAGCAAATGTAAAAACAATAAGATCGATCGGGATTATCGTTTAATAGTTGGCTGTGAAGAAATTCATGATTGAGAGTTTCCTGGCTTGATGTTTCAATGGATTGTGAGAGATCGATAATACCCTTGGTTTCGACTATCTTGAAATTATGCTTCTCCAACAGTTTGCACAAATCATCAAAATAGTATTCTAGTTTGTGTTCTGGATGAATATAATTATTGGGAAACTGTAGCTTGGTAGCTTTCCTGTTAGGAGTGTCTAGAGCAAACTTACCACCCGGCTTTAACAATTTATAAACTTGGTCAAATAGTTGTTCTGCTTCTTCTATGGTGATGTGTTCGATTGACTCTCCAGACCAAACTAAGTCAAAACTACTTTCTTGAAAGTCGCTTAAGTCGGTCATGCTTCCATAAACATATTCAATACTGCAATTTTGGTGCTTAACTTTTATTGGCCACTCTGGCCCTGGGAACATCATTTTATCGGGCGGGAAATCTCTAATATATAAATTTTCGGGAAGATGAGGATAGCCGAGCTGTAATAGAGCGCCTCTTCGATCTGATGCAGAATAACCTCCCAAATCTAAGATCGCGTTAGCAGGCGGTAGCAGCGTTCTCACCATTTTCATGCGAGCACTATGAAGTTTATTATCCAACATACAGTTGATATTTTATTCAGGAAAGCTACGATCGCCGCCTTCTACACCTGTCAATTTTTGTTGAAATTCATGCGCCTCAATCATTTTTTTGATAACAGTAGCTCGAGACGCACCTGTATTGAGTTAGTTTAACCAACCTTCCAGCCCATCGGGATCGGCTTCGCGCTCAAATATTACCCAATAGGCCATCCAGAGATAACTTTTGTCGCTTTTAGCATGAGTGGATAAACTATTTTGGATACTTTCTTGCAGGCGTTTTTTTTGTTCCGATTTCATGGTGGAGCTTCCTCTAATTTCGACTGGCTTCTCAGCTGGTTACATCTGAAAGGCGTTTTTTAAATTCACTTGACTCTACCATTTTTTTAATAACATCTGCCCGACTCAAACCTGACTTGATATCGTTTAACCAACCTTCTAATCCATCAGCATCTGCTTCGCGCTCAAAGATTACCCAATAGGCCATCCAGAGATAACTTTTGTCACTTTTAGCATGAGTGGATAAAGTTTTTTGAATGGATTCTTGCAAGCGTTGAGTTGCTTCAGGGTTCATGGTAGTTCCTCTAATCTCGTTGATATTATTTTAAGGCATATAAGCTCTATCAGCCTGCATCGACTTAGGAAATACAGGCTCGATTACACGGAAAATTAGAAAATTTTGGGTTCTAGCTCTAAGGCGTGACGGTAACAAGAACTCGCCTCATCTATTCGCCCTTTTTTGGTCAAGACTTCCCCTAAATTATAGTGGAACCATGAGAAATCTGACTTGAGTTCTATGGCGCGGCGGTAAGCTGCGATCGCTCCTTCCAAATCTCCTTGATGTCGCAGCATATCCCCTAAATTGTTCTGGATATAAGGATCGTCAGGTTTTAACTCGATCGCGCGGCGGTAACAGTTCATTGCTTCCTCCCGCTTACCCTGTGTTACCAGAGCATCGCCTAACAATTGGTAAGGTTTATACTCATGCGGTTGCACCTCAATAGCGCGGCGGTAACAAGCGATCGCCCCATTCAAATCATTCTTTTGTGCTAACATCAACCCCAACTGCAAGTGCGCCTTGCCGCATTCGGGATTTACCTGCAACGCCATCTGATAAAATACGATCGCCCCATCAACCCAGCCCTGCCGCACCAAAGCATCAGCCAAACCCACATAAAGGTCAGCATCATTCGGTGCAATCTCCAGCGCCTTGTGATACAACTGCAAGTCATCGCGATTCTCATCAATCGCGCGCTGGTACAAACGCATCGCATCCTGCAAATCCCACTGCGATCGCATCCTCAAAGCATCAGCCAACTTTTGCGAAATCCACGGCAAATCCGGCTGAATTTCGACAGCGCGGCGGTAAGCAGCGATCGACTCATCCCACCGTTCCAGCTTCTCAAAAGCCGTCCCCATGTTGTAATAAGTCCACGGAAAATCGCGATTTAACTCGGCCGCGCGTCGGTAAACCTCGATCGCCTCGTCCCACCTTTCCATTTCTAGCAGCGCGTCGCCCAACTTGCTGTGAGACCAGAAGAAACTCGGATTGAGTTCGTTAGCGCGGCGGTACGCAACCACCGCCTCATCCCAGCGTTCCAAATTCACCAGCGCTTCTGCTAAATTGTTGTGCGCCCAGAAATGGTCGGGGTTAAGTTCGATCGACCTTTGGTAAGCAGAAATAGCCTCATCCCAGCGTTCCAGTTTAATCAGCGCGTCGGCTAGATAGTTGTGCGACCAACTGAAATCTGGATTTAATTCTGTTGCTTTCCGGTATGCTTCTACAGCCTCATCCCACCGTTCCAACTTCAGCAAAACATCCGCTAAATTGTTGTGAGACCAGCTAAAATCTGGATTTAAGTCGATCGCCTTTCGGTAAGCATTTATAGCTTCCTCCCACCGTTCCAACTTAACCAGCGACTCAGCTAAATTGTTGTGCGACCAAGAAAGTTCGGGATTAGTTTTAATTGCATTGGTGTAAGCATTTACTGCCGCTTCCCACTGTTCTTGATTCTTGAGAATTTCGCCCAATTCGTGATAAGCTTCGCCAGCATTTGGGTTTAACTCAACCGCGCGCCGGTAACAATCAATTCCTTGCTCAATCTTACCTTGCTCGATCAAAGTTTTGGCTAAATTCTCGTGTTCCTGGGCGGTGCCCGATTTCGGGTCGATCGCAAATGCTCGATACCAGGCTTCGGCTGCCGCCTCCGACTTGCCTAACTGAGTTAACAATTTCGCAAAATTGCGGAAAGCACCGGCAAAATCCGGTTTCAGGGCGATCGCCTTTTCGTAAGCAGAAACCGCTTGCTGCCACTGTTCCTGCTGCGCGCAAATGCTGCCGTAATTAGCGTAGGCTTCGGCAAAATTCGGGTTAATTTCGATTGCTCTGACATAGCAAGTTTTAGCTTCATCTATTTTGCCACCTGCTTGCAGCGCCTTGCCGAGCATTTTGTAAAGCGGCGCTTCCGGCTTAATTTGCAGAGCTTTCTTGCAAGCAGAAATTGCCTGTTCCAATTTTCCCTGAGCCAAATAGCCTTCTGCGAGTATTTTGTATGCTTCTGGATCTTCTATATTAATTGTAGAATTAACTGCCTGCTGCACTGGCGGCTTAACTGGCGGCTTGGCGGGGGTTGCTGCCGGCTGCTGCTTAACTGCTGCGCCGTTTGTCCCGTTTGCACCCGCCAAAGTTTGCTCCCCCTCGCTGCCGTTTCTAGCATTAGCTGCGTTCAGTTCAATAGCTTTGCGATAATATACTGTTGCTTCCTGTAATTTGCCTTCTTTTTTCAGCGCTTCGCCCAAGTTTTGGTAAGCTTGAGGTAGATTAGGATTTAATTTTATGGCGCGATCGTAACAGCCGATCGCCTCCGGGTATTTTTCTTGCCTAAAAAAAGCATCACCCATACTTAAGTGTTCTGCCGGGGATGCTTTTTCCGGTTCTAAACTAAATGCGCGATACCAGCATTCCTGAGCTTCTGCCGACTTGCCAATTTGTCCGAATACTTTGGCTAAATTCCGGTAAACTCCGGCGAAATTAGGCTTAAGCGCGATCGCCTTTTGGTAAAACTCGATCGCCTCCGACCATTTTTCCTGCTGCGCGCCAATGCTGCCTAAATTCGCGTATACTTCCGCAAAATTCGGTGCAATTTCAATAGCTTTAGCGTACCAGTGCCGCGCCTCTTCCATTCTGCCTTGAGCTTGCAGCGCATTGCCCAAAGTTTTGTAAGCCGGTGCAAAATTGGGGTCAATCTTTAAAGCTTGCTCGCAGGAGGCGATCGCTTCTGCTAATTTCCCTTGGGATAAGTATATTTCTCCCTGTTGGTTAAATTGAACCGCTGTTGATTCTGTATTGACTGTTGATGGCATAGGGGCGGCGGCTCCACAAGTAGCAAGTAAATTATAGGATTCAAAATGTTTCACAATTATACAGCGGTTTGACACAAACAATTGCCGTCTCACCCAAGCTGTCGATAATGTGATGGAAAGGTTCAACAATAGCAGAATACGATCGCGATCGGGCAACTCCGGCAAATGCGCGATCGGCCTTATGCCCCTCGGTTTTTTCCAGGCATTCTGCTGCTTGCACCGGAGAGAGAGGTTTTCACGCCCTATGAGGGATGCCAGATTCGGCGAATCTCAGGATTTTGGAGGTTTGGTTTGTACCTCCAGAAACCTGAGAAAGGCGATAGTGCCGCAGACGACGATGCAGCGGCAATAGTTCCTCGCGCACCAAAATCGATCGCAGGTATCCTGCCTGCACCACAAGACTTATTGAAGAAATATATTAAAATAATTAACAGTAAATGTTCTGTGAACTTTCGCTTAAATTGCGGTAATTGTGATGTTGTTAGAGCCACCACCTCAACTTGTCGGAGAAAAGCGCCTCACCTTTCGCGACCTCGATTGGCAGGCCTTCAAGCAGATTCAAAGTTTGCTGATCGAGCGCACTCGCGCCCGCTTTACCTACGATCACGGAGTGTTAGAAATCACCATGCCCCTCGAAGGACACGAACGCTCTGCTCGCTTGATTGAACGATTCATCTTAATCCTGATCGTTGAGATGGGGATGAGAATGAAGACGATGGGATCGACTACGCTCGATCGCGAAGACCTACTCAAGAGCGCCGAGCCAGATAATGGATATTACATTCAGAATTATGCCTTAGTTGCCGATCGCCCGGTTAATTTGAATGTCGATCCTGCCCCGGATTTAGTCGTGGAAGTAGATATTACCCATACAGATCTCAATAAAAATACACTTTATGCCAGTATGGGCGTGCCGGAGTTTTGGCGGTTTAACGGGCGGGTATGGCGGATTCTGCAATTAGTCGATGGGGCCTATGTCGAGCGCGATCGATCTCCGACTTTTCCCATTATTGAAAAAACTGATTTATACCGATTTCTAGAAGCGGCTTTCATTGATGAAATTGGCGCACAGATTGATTTTAGTCAATGGGTGCGACAGCAGATTCAAGGCTGACGAGAGAAAGTGCGATCGCACAAAAACTCTAACAGCTTTTTAGCAAAAAACGATCGCCCTTTTCCTAAAAAGCGATCGCCTTTTTTTTAACAATTAGTTAACAACTCTTAGCAATTACTAATCAAGCTCCTGCTGCTGCTGCTGCTGCTGCTGCATCTTCTTCAGCAGCGGCTTTAGTTGCTACCACGGTAACAACCACCTGACTTGGGTCGCCGAGAGCTACTGCTCCCGCAGGCAAAACTAATTCGTGAATGTGCAGCGCATCCCCTACCTTCAAATTAGAAATATCTACTTCAATCGCATCAGGAATGCTGTCTGGTTTGCACTTAACTGCGATTTGCGTCAACACAGTTTCCAACATACCGCCTTCTAACTTGACGCCGACAGATTCGCCGACAAAATGCAGCGACACTTCAACTTCCAGGCTGTCTTGAGTTGCTACGGAGAAAAAGCTCAGGTGGTAAGGAAAGCCTTTCCAAGGATGAACTTGAACTTCTCGGAGCAAGGTTTTTCCGCTCCAAGAGAGTTCGGGAATGCTGAGGTCAATTAGGGTGTTGTTGACTGCGTGTTTTTTGAGCAGGGTTTCAACTGTTTTGGCTTTGACGGTAAGGGCAATGGATTCCGCTCCTTTGTGCCCGTAGAGGACGGCGGGAATCAATCCGGAGCGGCGGAGGGCGTTAGGTTTGCTGCCTTCTGCCCGCTTTTGACATTCTACTGCGAGTTCCATTTTCTGACTTTCTGTTGATTGTTTTCACATTTTACCAGAATTGTGATATTGCGATCGCGCTTAATTAAATTCGCTGAAGGTATTGATAGTTTTCGTTTTCCACACACTTGAGCAATTCCAGCATTTTCCTCAGACGATAAGTTCCTGATTGATACTCTTCTTTTGAAGGGGAATCACCAAGCTTAGTCAGAACTACATCGCTTTCACTGATGATTGCTTCGCTGAAAATTTTCTTTAACTGCTGGCGAATCTCTTGATTTAATTCAACTAGAGGCAGAATTACATTTTCTTCATCTAGGTAAATTTGGGTGTCAATTGATTCGCCACCTATTTTGGAAAATGCTGATTTTGCTAACCACTCGTAAGTAGCTGCTGTTATTCTTACACTATCGGACGGTTCACCCTTGGCTGAATAAAAACTGATGTCAAACATGGGGATTACTCCTTCTCGCCCACATCCCGAAACTCATTCAAAGGACTCGCTGAAGATACTGATAATCTTCGTTTTCAACACATTTTAGCAAGTCCAGCAATTTCCTCAAACGGTAGGTTCCTGCTTGATACTCTTCTTTGAGAGGGGAATCTCCCAGCTTGGTGAGGACGGTATCGCTTTCGCAGATGATTGCATCGCGGAAAAAAGTTCTGAGCTTCTGGCGAATATCTCGATCTAACTCAACTACAGGTAGCTTCTCCTCTTCTTCATCTATCAAAATATTTCTGGGAACCGATTTGCCGATTTTGGTAAATTCCGATTTTGCCAACCACTCGTAAACATCTTCAGACATTCCGACATAGTGGGGTGGCCGATCAGTTTTGAAGGCATAAAAAATCATGTCTAACATTAGCTTTCCTCCTGACCTTCCTGATTCAACAACTTACTCTCTGGAAAATTTTCTACCCAAGCTACATCTGCTTTGTCGAATACAACCTTAGCTGGTTTAGTAATTCCCCCTGTGGTAATAACTCCAATTACAGTTCCTTTTTGACATATTTCCTTAGCTTTTGTGGAATCTATTTTTTTGTTTTTCCAGGCTTTGATTTCAATATGCGGTTCATTCATGATTGTTTATACTTTTTATTGTTTTGCTAAATTAACCATTGAATTCGATATTAAAATTGCGGAGTAGCTGTTTAACTCGCGGAACATCTTGCTGGTTGACTATCAAAATATCACCTTTGGGATTGTTTCCGGTTGTTCTTTTGGCTTGTATTCCTTCTTTGCTTAATTCCATTATAAGCCATCCCATCATATCTCTATGAACTTCTAGCCGTGCTATCAGTTCATCTTCGTCAGTCATTTACTTGACTCCCTGTAAATAACGATACACTTGACCTCGCTGTGGGTCAAGTGCACTAAATCTGCTGGAACCTTAAACTAAGTAGGTAGCGGCAAGACTGCCAAAAGCTTTGAGTATGATTGGTTGATACCCAAAATCTATTTTAAAGGCAACATCAGGCTGGCGTACCGTCAGGAGACAGCAAAGCGCGTTTCGGCCCGTGAATCGGGTCTTCGACAATAATAGTTTGGTCGCGACTGGCTCCGAGAGATACAATGGCGATCGGCACTTCCATCAAATCTGCCAAAAACTTTAGATAATTCAATGCTTGCGGCGGCAAATCTTCCAAATTGCGGCACTCTTCCGTTGACTGTTTCCAACCGGGAAGGGTTTCATAAATTGGTTTACAGCGAGCAAATATCCGGGAACTTTTCGGGAAATCAATGCAGCGTTCGCCGTCTATTTCGTAAGCAACGCAAACTTTTATTTCTTCTAATTCATCCAAAACATCTAGTTTGGTAACAGCCAGACAGTCAAGCCCGTTGATGCGGACTGCGTAGCGCCC
Source organism: Microcoleus sp. PH2017_12_PCY_D_A (assembly GCF_020738565.1). Taxonomy (NCBI): domain Bacteria; kingdom Bacillati; phylum Cyanobacteriota; class Cyanophyceae; order Oscillatoriales; family Microcoleaceae; genus Microcoleus; species Microcoleus sp. PH2017_12_PCY_D_A. The sequence goes on from NZ_JAEQCI010000032.1 coordinate 68,162, forward strand.
GATTACTGCGTCGAACCAGCCGCAGCGGCGTTTGCGGCCGGTTGTCGTGCCGAATTCTGCACCTCTTTCGCCCAAAACTGCGCCAATTCCATCTACCATTTCGGTAGGGAAAGGGCCTTCTCCGACGCGGGTTGTGTAGGCTTTTGCTACGCCAATTACGCGATCGATCGCGGTTGGCCCGACACCCGTTCCCACACAAGCGCCGCCTGCGATCGGATTGCTGGAAGTAACGTAAGGATAAGTGCCGTGATCTAAGTCTAATAAAGTGCCTTGCGCGCCTTCAAACAGAATATTTTTCCGTTTATGAAGTCCCTCATAAATCTTCAGGGAACTGTCTACTACGTGCGGGCGCAAACGATCGGCATAAACTCGATATTCATCAATCACCTCTTGCGGATTTAGAGGCGGCAAATTGTAGAGTTTTTCCAGAATGACGTTTTTATGATCGATCGTCCATTCCAGTTGTTCTCGCAACCCTTCCAAGTCCATTAAATCGAGCATCCGAATGCCCGTGCGTTCGGATTTGTCGGCGTAAGTCGGGCCGATGCCGCGTCCGGTTGTCCCGATTTTATAATTTCCGCGCTGCTCTTCCGATGCTACATCAATTAATCGGTGATAGGGCATCGTGACGTGAGCAGTCTGCGAAATCATCAGCGAGGCTGTGGAAATATTCAGTTTTTCTAACTGATCTAATTCTGCAATTAAAACTTTAGGGTCGATTACCGTGCCGCAGCCGATGATACACTCTGTATCGGGGTAGAGAATCCCCGACGGAATTAAGTGCAGCTTGAAAGTCTGACCGTTGACTACCACCGTGTGACCGGCGTTGACGCCCCCTTGGTAGCGGACAACGATATCTGCGGATTTGCTGAGCAAATCGGTAATTTTGCCTTTTCCTTCATCGCCCCACTGGGCGCCGATCACAACTACGTTAGCCAAGGGTTTCTCGCGTTCAGTTCAGGTTGACACAAACTCCGATTATCTACGAATGCGTCCCGGATGTCAAATATATTTTTGTTACAATTGAGAGACTTGAGGCTGTATTGCGCTCAGTAAAAGACTCCAAGGACGATCCGGGGAGAGGGGGAGAGGGGGAGAGGGGGAGAGAATTTGATGAGTTTTTATGGGAATCCAATGCGTAGCTTAAATGTGGAACACTTTACCTGCTTGAGGTTGTTGGCTAGTATTTGGGAAAGCCCGATTTCTGGGCACCGATGCGCCTAGGACTAAATTACAAATTCTTCAATCCTTCAATTCTTCAATCCTTCAATTCTTCAATTTTTCAATCCAAAATCTAAAATCTAAAATCTAAAATCTAAAATCCCATGACTTTACACGCTGAGTTGCACCGACATCTAGGCGGTTCTGTGGTTCCTCGGATTTTGTGGCGATATTTCGATCGCCATAATGCTGAGATGGTCGATCGCTTTCAACAATATGCCGCGTTTGAGGAATTTTACACTCGTCCGCGCAATACTCTCAATGAGTATTTGGAACTGCACACGCTGGTAGAAAGCGTTCAAACTGTTGAGACTTTGCCTTATTTCATCTATCGGTTGATGCGGGGCGCTTACGTGTTTGAAAATCTGGCTTATTTGGAGTTGCGCTATACGCCTTATTTGCGGACTCCAGAACATTTGTCTCAGTCGGAACGCATTGATTTGATGGCAGAGATTGTACAGGTTGTGGGTAAGGCAAGTCAAATTAGCGATTGTCCGATTGTTACCAGCCAAATTTTGTGCATGCACTCGCGTTTACCCTATGAGGTGAATTGGGCGATCGTAGATTTGGCTGCACAAATGGGAGAGTATGTTTGTGCGATCGATCTTGCGGGCGGCGATGCTGCTATTGGCGATCGCCTGGACGAATTTGTCGGATTGTACCAGTACGCAAGGTCGATCGGCATCAAAACAACCGGACACCTCTACGAAACTACCTCGGGCTGTTACCCCGAACTTCTGCCCTATCTGATGCGTATCGGTCACGGGATTCAAATTCCCCTAAAATATCCCGAACTGCTGCCAGAAGTCGCGCGCAGGGGTCAATGCTTGGAGGTTTGCCCGACTACCTATCTCAAAACGGGGACGTTGCAGGATATGCGCGAATTGAAGGTGGTATTCGATCGATGTTTTGAGGCTGGTGTCGATATTGCCATTTGCACCGACAATGCGGGATTGCACAACGTGCGGCTGCCTTTTGAGTACGAGAATTTGTTGACTCTGGATATCATTGATTTTCGGCAGTTACAAGCGTGTCAAGATGCTGCTTTCCGTCATGCTTTTGCGTGGCCCTACGGCGAAAGGCCCGTGAAAATGCTGACCGGTTTGTTGCAGCACGAGTCGGTTGGTGCGATCGTGAATTAAGATGCGATCGTGAATTAAGATGCGATCGTGAATTAAGGTGAGACGGCGGTTGAAACCGCGTCTACACAAAGGAAGTCCGGATGGTGCGCGGACTGAATAAAATAAGGTAATATCCACCGCTTATTGGGAAAATGCGGTTCACTCTTTGAAGGGGGTGCGCCACGTCATTGATGTTCGGAATCTGGGACTTGTGGCGGGGATTGAGTTGGAATCTATTCCTCTTAAGCCGGGGAAACGGGCTTTTGATTGTTTCTTGCAGTGCTTTGAAAAGGGGTTGCTGGTTCGGACTACTGGTGATATTATTGCTTTGTCGCCTCCGTTGATTATTGAGAAGGAACATATCGATCGCCTTTTGGAAATCTTAACTGCTGTTTTGCAGGAATTGGAGTAAGATTTAACGAACCGCGAAGGCGAATATAATTCGCGGCTGTACAGCGGTTGAAACCGCCAAGCCTCGGCGAATAGAATTCGCGGCTATACAGCGGTTGAAACCGCCAAGCCCCGGCGAATAGAATTCGCGGCTATACAAACGATGTCCGGATGGTGCGCGGAATTAAGAAAAATCAGCATTTATTCAACCTGCGTAGGCACGTGCATGTTCGTAGAGCTGCGGTTGAAACCGCCAAGCCTCGGCGAATAGAATTCGCGGCTATACAAACGATGTCCGGATGGTGCGCGGACTTAAGAGAAATCAGCATTTATTTAACCTGCGTAGGCACGTGCATGTTCGTAGAGCTGCGAATTCTATTCGCCAAGCTTCTTCTCTTTGCGTCTTCGCGGTTCGTTCAAATCCTTAAACAGCGCTATAATGATTGATAACCAACGACGAACGACGAATAACTATGGTACTCTTAACTGCAAAAATCTCTGCTAACGAGTTAGCAAACTTGGCTGTAGAGTTAATTCAGAAATCTGGATGCGAATACGGTGATGTCCGTTTTTGCAGTTACCGACGGCAGAGTTTGTATGCGCGCGATCGATCTTTAAGCAATATCTCCGATAATGTAAGTTCCGGTTTTGGCGTGCGAGTGCTGCTAGACGGCGCTTGGGGCTTTGCCGCCAGTCACAGCAAAACACCCGCAGAGGTTGCCAGAATTGTCAGTTTGGCTGTTGAAATCGCTAAGGGCAGTCGCTTGACTCAAAAGGAACCGGTGCGCTTAGTTCCCGTCGAAAAATATGTCGATACTTACATTACTCCGATCGCAATTGACCCGTTTTCTGTACCAGTCGCTGACAAAGCCGAACTCCTATTAACCATCAACGAGCGCCTGCTAGCCCAGGATTCACAAGGCATCAAAAAAGCATATTCTTTTTTGACATTTAACCGCGAAGACAAGGTTTTTGCGTCCACAGGAGGCTCGCTAATCGAACAAACAATCTACCGCAGCTATCCGGGTTTTGGCTGTACGGCAATTGCGGGCGGGGATGCTCAAAGTCGCAGTTACGAACGCCCGCCGCTAAATATCGGTTACGAACACATTAATCCCGATGATTTGCTTAGTCAAATAGACAGAGTTGCAGCCGAAGCGATTGAGAAAGTCGCTGCGCCGAAAGTCCCGGCCGGTATTTGCAAATCCCTGATTCTCAAGCCGACAAATTTGTTTCTGACAATCCACGAATCTGTCGGACATCCCACGGAATTAGACCGGGTTTACGGCTACGAGTCAAATTTTGCTGGCACGAGTTTTGCTACTACTGATAAGCTGAATAAGCTGCAATACGCTGCGCCTTGGGTGAACTTTAAGTGCGATCGCACTCAACCCCACGGCCGAGGTACAATGGGTTACGACGATGAGGGGGTAAAATCGCAGGATTGGTACGTTGTCAAGGATGGAATTTTAGTCGATTATCTCACTGACAGAGAAACAGCTTATCGCCTCGGACGCGGTAGCAGCAACGGTTCTGCGTGCGCTGACAGTTGGTCGAGCGTACCGATGGTGAGAATTCCTAATTTGGGATTGGAACCTGGCCCGGATGGCGGCAGTCATACTGCTACTTTGGATGAGATGATTGCTGATACGGAAGATGGGATTTTAATTGATGGTATTGGCAGTTTTTCCATTGACCAACAGCGGCGCAATTTCCAATTCGGTGGGAATGCTTTTTGGAAGGTGGAAAAAGGTAAAGTTGTCGGAATGTTGAAGGATGTAACTTATCATTCGATGAGCACTGATTTCTGGAATCAAGTAGATGCGATCGGGCCAGCTTCCGAACGGGTTCAGTGCGGTACTAATATGTGCGGAAAAGGTGAACCGATGCAGGTAGCTCAGATGACTCATGCTTGTGTGCCGGTGCGGGTGAGGGATATTCAAATTGGGGGAAGCGCTTAATTCGGATTTTTTTAACCACAGAGGGCGCAGAGAACACAGAGAGAGTTCTGATCCGATCGCGAATAAGTCTGTTTTCAAATACCTACAAATTTACCCGGCTTTTAAGATTATGCTTGTAACAACATCGCCCGCAATTTTAAGTGAAGACCAAGCCTTATCTTTGCTAGAAAAAGCAGTCAAACAATCCGAAGCCGAAGCAGTATTTGTCAGTCTCTCAACTGGCGAAGAATCTCTTTCGAGATTTTCGGAAAATCAAATCAGTCAAAATATTAGCAAGACTGTATTTAGCCTCAACATTACTAGCTATTTCGGCAATAAAAGCGCTTCTGCATCTGTTACCGAATTTGATGAAGATACGATCGCCCAAACCATCAAGCGATCGGAAGAACTAGCTCGAATTGCCCCCGCAGACCCCGAATGGATGCCCTTGCTGCCCCCTCAAACCTACGGTTTACCCCTGCCCGCGTTTGATGAAGCAACAGCCGCTGTATCGCCCCTAGCCCGCGCAGAAATGGTGCGACAAGCTTGTGCGATCGCCTCCCAAGAAGGCGCGGATGCTTCGGGCACTTTGAGCGCTGAGGCTTCCCTGTACGCGATCGCCTCATCAACCGGACTCCGCGCCTGCAACTCTTCTACAGAGGCGAATTTCGGCTTTACAGCCCGCATTGGAGACGGTTCTAGCTGGACGGAAAGCACGGCTTGGGGTATCAATGAACTACAAGTAGCGGCATTAGCAGCACAAGTTGTCGATCGCGCGAAATCCTCCCGCAACCCCCGCTCCATTACTCCCGGCGTGTATCCTGTAATCTTTGATGGCGCTGCGTTTGCGGATTTGCTACCGTGGATAACTTGGGGTATGGATGCGCGGGCGGCGGATGAGGGGCGATCGTTTATGTCGATCGCGGATGCAGCCGGAAAACCCGCCGGAAACCGCGCAGGAGAACAGCTTTTCAGCCCGTTAGTGCAGGTACAGCGCGATCCGAGTCATCCTTTGTTGCGATCGAATACTTTTTTCGGCGACGGATTGAGCAATAGCTATTTGGAAATCATCAAAAACGGCGTTCCTCAAAGCTTGTCTTATTCCCGCTATTGGGCCGCCCAAAAAGGTAAAGAGGCAAAAGGTGCTTATTACCCGATCGTGATGACAGGTTCCGACCAAAGTTTAGCAGATTTAATCGCTCAAACCGATCGCGGAATTTTCGTCAGTCGAGCTTGGTATGTTAACTACGTGAATCCGAAAACATCGGAAGTAACGGGAATGACTCGCGACGGTACTTTCTGGATTGAAAATGGTAAGATTGTTTATCCGATTAAAAATTTCCGTTTCAATCAAGTTTTACCTGATATGTTGCGCGATATCGATGCAGTTACCGAGGCGAAACGTTACGGCGGTAATGTCGTGCCCGGAGTGCGCGTCAAAGCTTTTAATTTCACGAGTATTACTGACAGTTTGTAATTCGGAATTATTGAATGACTCCGCCACTCCGAGAGTCCGACAGGGGTTTAAACCCCTGTCTCATAGCTAAAGTCCTCTAAAGAGGACTAAATAGATATCTCCAAATTAATATGGATCGCATTTCTTAGTCGGTTTTAACCGACTTTAGCTATTAGCCAGGGGTTTAAACCCCTGGCGGCCCCAACGTTTACGAAAGGACTTCCCGACTCGATACAACCAGATTTTCAATCCTTTGCAGGTAATTATACTTTTAGATAATATAACTGTAATTCACCCAAACAATGCCAAATATAGATATACGTCCAGTCAAAAACGCACAAGAATTAGAAGATATGTTTTACCAGCGGTGGTTGGTTTTGCGATCGCCCCTGGGCATGGAAAGGGGCAGCGAAAGAGACGATCGCGAAAACGGTGCTTGTCATATCATAGCAAAGGGCGATCGCAAAATTATCGGCTCGGGCAGACTCCGAGAATTATCCCCAGAATTTGGAAGCATCTCTTATATTGCCGTACTTCCTGAATTTCAAAACCAGGGAATCGGCACTAAAATGATGGAAAGATTGATAGCACAAGCTAAGGAAAAGAATTTCAAAACTGTGAGACTGATGTCTCGCATTAACGCCGTGAAATTCTACAAAAATCTCGGATTTGTCGAAAAAGACAATCCCTTTGAATATCTGACAATTCCCCACATATTCATGCAGCTAGAATTCTAATTTCTGTCATAATATAACGTTCGTAGTGAGGACTTTAGTCCTTCTTGATGCGAGACATTGAGTTCTTACAAATAATTGGTTCGTAGTGAGGACTTTAGTCCTTCTTTGTGATAAAAAAAATTACCCGCCATCAAAACGTTCGTAGTGAAGACTTTAGTCTTGGGATGGATGCGGACTAAAGTCCTCACTACGAACCTATTTGATTGTAATTGTTTAATCTAGCCCAAACATTTAGATTCAATATCACATAATCTCGACTAATATTGGCTGCGGAATTCCAGGATAAATTACAAACCTTGACTCATCTTTCTTCGAGTAAAAGTAAGAATCCTTTACCAAATACTTGACAAACTCTGATTCTTGCTTAGCGCCGCACGAACCTTTCAACTTGACTGTTTTAGCTTCATCTTTAACCAACTCAGCCCGATAGATATACGTACCATCTACCTTTTCAAAAGTCAATTCAGCCACAAAACCATCATTTTCGAGATGTTTTTCAACAATACAGCCTGAAACTTTATAGTTGAACCAATCCCACCCGTAGCGGATAATAAACTCTCGTTCCAAAACCTGAATTTGGTTCGGCAAAATCCCCCAACCCCGATAAACCTGATTCAAACATTCAATATCGCCCGATCGCGTTAGAATAGATTTGAACGAAATGCGATCGAGATTTCCGTAATATCTACCGTCAGGCAAATCAATCGCAGTCGGTGCCATGCGGTGTCCGCCAAAATGACTGGATTTCCAAACACGAACATCACTCAATTCTAACTCCGAAACCAAAGCCGTTGCTTGCGCGTAAAAAGGATTGCCATATCTCGCGCAACATCTATCATGACTCCCGTGAGTGCAAACCAAAATATCTCTACTTTGGTTATTTCCCACTTCGCAATCCGGGACTTCCCCAGCTAAATAGCTTTTGACAATTCCTGCTACTTCGTAAATATTACTCGCGTTAAATTCGTGCTTTTCGTAACCCTCAAAAAGTTCTTGACTTTTATTGTCATAAATCAACACTTTGCGGTTGTTAGCACATTTGTGTTTGTCGCTATTTATCAACAAGAATCGGATTTTTTGCTTTGAATGCTCTACTTCCTCCACCAAATCCCTGAGATTCTGGGGGACTTGTTTGGAATTAAAAGCTTCTGATTCCCAAGGCAAACAACATTCAATTAATACATAGGTTTGGTAATTCGTACCAGTACCAATAATATCCTCTTGAACGCATTTAGAAGCATCGGCGCAAAAAAAAGTATCCGGCATTTTCTACCTCGTTATGTGTCATAAATTACTCTTTTAACAACCCATTCATTACAGTTAGTACCCTTCTCTAGTTTTAACTAACAAAGATCACTCCGTCAACTACTAGCCTCGACAAAAGCGGCACTACATCTATTTCCCAATCATAATCTGGCAACCAATCCATCACATCCTCTCCTGTAAAAAATTCTGTACGGAATAAATTCTCCATAAATTTTTCCGTTACTCCTTTCAGAGATACTTCTTTGCCTCCAACAACAACTTTGTAGCCGCACCCGTCAGGTAATTCGCGAATTCTCACCCGCAGAAACTTGGGAATTCTAAACTTAGTTTGAATCCCGTAGGGAAAAATGTTGAAGCCTGCTTGATGAGGGAGAGAATATTTCGCCACTGGTTTTGCTAAACTGTCAAGGTAGCTGCTGTACTCTTCTCCAAGATTTTTATTTTTTGCGTAGCGGTGCAATTCAGCGATTAGATTATTTACACTTACATCAATGGAATCTGAACTTATTCGCAGCGGTAAACTTTGACGCCACTCTTCTTTCTGCCGCAATTCACCCACCAACCATTCTAAAAGATCAATTCCGGTTTTGCAGTGAATTCCTAATGTTAAATGCAGCGACGGTTCATCTGAAGCAACTGCATAATGCCAATGCCCGCGCGGTATGTAAAGCACATCTCCGGGGTGCAAAGTGCAGGTTAAATACGGTGGGGTTTCGGGCGGTGGAAATGCGGAGGATTTTTGCTCTGTCAGCGGGTATTTAATTGTGTCTGCAAATACATACCACTGCTTGATGCCGTCTGTTTGCAATATGAAAACTTCGTGGGTGTCGTAGTGGGAAGAAAATCCCTGTTTTTCCGGCCAAGAACAGTAGGCATTTACTTGGTTTGGATAACCTAAATCTACTTTTATTTCTGCCGCAAATTCAGCTATTTCGGGAATTAGTTTGTGAACTTGATTGATGATTAAAGTTGCTCCAGATTGGCACAGTTTTATCAGATTGGCGTTTTCGCTGGCGTCGAGAACTTTTCCTTCGACTGCTAAGCGAATGTCGGGATATTTTAATTCGTGAAAGTTTAGCAGGTAGTTGAGTTTTTCCCAGGAAAATAAATGTGCAAAGTCTTTTTTCCCTTCGCTGGGAATGACAACTGCTTTGTTTGTCCAGTTGTTATTTAGAAAATCTTCGAGATTGTATGGTTTGAGTAGATTCGCGATCGATCGCATAATTTACAGAAATAAACGAGAAGATTTGTCAATAAACGTTAAAAATTTAATAATTGAGGACAAGCGCAAAGGATTGTCCTCAATTACTACATACTTCCCGACATACAAGAGTAAAATTTATTACTTCTTGCTTGGAGATGGGAAGTCTATCTGAAAAACCTGCTATTACTCGTTGGTAACATCGCTGCCATCGGCATCAACATTAAGCGCAGAAGAGATTGTTTTAGCTGTGGCGTGCTTGGCAATTTCCTTGACTTCTACTTGGATTTTGCTGGCGCGGGACAGTTTGAGAGCCGATCCGTTGATTTGCTTTGACATAATTGTCTCCAATTGTTGTAGTACACCCGTTTAGCTGAAATTTTCCCTGACTGTGACGTTAGGGCTTGAATTCTCAACTTTGAGTAGAAGCCTAACATAAAGTCAATAAACTGTGCAAGTAGTTAACAAATTTTTGCAATAAGTAGCCGGCGATCGCACATCATGCCCGTTGCCAACCAGTTAAAAATCAAGCATGAATCCTCTCGGGTGCTCGATCCTGGGCATTTAGCGGGTGCGGGCTGGCCCGATCGCCCTTACACATACAGTGCTAGACTAGCGATCGCCTTTTGATAATACTTGTGAATATCAGTCTTGTTGAACAGAGGCATCTACCTTAAGGTAGAGTATTGTTTGTGAAACTTAGGATTAAAACGAGCTACTATCTAATTTGGGCGATCGAGAAAAACCCATTCCCCATCCCCAACCACCTGTCTTCACAATCGACAAGTCACGCATACACACATATAGCATTTCTCAGAAAGATGAGGTACTATCCGGCCTAGGGGATAGGGCATAGGGCTTGCGGGCATAGGGCTTGCGGGCCTACCTCATTTTTTTGAGAACCGCTATAGCTGTTTCTTCCCTGCTACATCCGTTACATCCGTTACATCCGTTACATCCGTTAAAAAATCCGCTGCCGAACTTCCTTCGTAATTATCAATGAATCAATATTTTGCTACAGTTGCGCGCGGTTTAGAAACTATCGCCGCCCAAGAATTAGAAAGTTTAGGGGCGCAAGATGTCAAGCCCGATTTTACAGGAGTTTACTTCGCGGGCGATCGCGCTTTATTGTACCGCGTCAATCTGTGGTCGAGAACAATTTTTCGAGTGCTAATGCCGATCGCCGAATTCCGGTGTTACGACTCAAATATGCTCTACCGCGAAGTCCAGAAAATTCCTTGGGACGAATACTTAGATCCTGACAATACTTTAGCAGTCAACTGTACCGGTGGCAACGAAAATTTAAATCACACCCACTTTACAGCATTGCAGGTCAAAAATGCGATCGCCGACCAACAGCGCCTGCAATTTAACAAACGTTCTAATGTTGATGTCGAAAATCCCGACTTACTAATTAACCTTCACATCCATCGAGACCGCGCTATTTTGAGCTTAGACAGTTCCGGCGGCAGTTTGCACCGCCGGGGATATCGCCCCGCAATGGGGCTGGCTCCGCTCAAAGAAACCCTCGCTGCGGCCCTGTTAGAGATGGCCGAATGGACGCCAGATTTACCATTTTTAGACCCGATGTGCGGTTCGGGAACATTGCCCCTGGAAGCCAGTTTAAAGGCTTTGAACATTGCGCCTGGATTGTTTCGAGACAAGTTTGGATTTATGACGTGGCGCGATTTTGACGAACCTTTGTGGGATAAATTGTGGGCTGAAGCTGAAAACAGCGAATTGCCCGAACTTAAAGAAATAATCGCCGGGTGCGATCGCGATTCTGATATGTTAGATCAAGCTCGCACCAACGCCCAGCAAGCAGGTATTTCAGGTAAAATCAAGTTTGCTCGTACCGAGTTATCCGAGTTGGAAGCACCGACAGATAGAGGCGTTCTGATTTGCAATCCTCCCTACGGAGAGCGCCTGGGAGATGCTAGCGAATTGGGAGATTTGTACAAGATGTTGGGCGATATTTTCAAGCAGCGTTTTAAAGGTTGGAATGCGTTTATTTTGACTGGGAATAAGGAGTTGGGTAAACAGGTTGGACTCAGAACATCGAAGCGAATTCCGGTTTTCAATGGCTCGATTCCCTGTACTTTGCTCAAGTATGAACTGTATTGAGGAGTTCTAGTAAATATCAACTCTAGCTGACAAAATGACGTATTGATTGGAAAAGATTAGGCAAAATGAAAATCTTTGAAGTAGACAGACACAAGCTCATATTGGGAGATGTGTTAGAAGTCCTTTCTCATGAAATTAAAGACAACTCAGTCGATTTGATTTTTGCCGATCCTCCCTATAATATTGGCAAAGACTTCAATGGTTTTAAAGACAAGTGGGAATCAGAGAGCGATTATTTAGAATGGAGTTATACCTGGTTGAATTTATGTATTGATAAGCTCAAGCACAACGGCAGCTTGTATCTGATGGCTTCAACTCAATGTATGCCTTACTTCGATTTATATTTGCGCGATCGTTTGACAATTCTTTCACGAATAGTGTGGTACTATGACAGTTCGGGAGTCCAAGCAAAAAAATACTACGGTTCTCTGTACGAACCTATTTTATATTGTGTCAAAGACAAACGAAATTATACATTTAATTCCTCCGATATTCTGGTAGAGGCAAAAACCGGCTCAGTCAGAAAACTAATTGATTACCGCAAGTCTACACCATCAGTATATAATTCTCAAAAAGTTCCAGGTAATGTATGGGAGTTTCCGAGAGTCAGATATCGTATGCCTGAGTACGAAGATCACCCTACCCAAAAACCAACATCTTTGTTAGAACGAATTGTCAAAGCAAGTAGTAATGAGGGAGACGTTGTATTAGACGTATTTTCTGGGACTTTTACCACATCATTTGTTGCCAAACAGCTTAAGAGAAAGTCAATCGGAATAGAATTACAAAACAAGTATGTAGAAATAGGATTAAATAGGTTACAAGCTACTTATAATGACAAAAAAGAGCAGCAAACATCGGAAATAAATCCTGGTGAAACTTCACCCACACAGTTAACACTTAACTTACAACTTTGATTCAATGGAACACGAGTTTACTAAAACAATCAAGCAAATTTTAGCAGAAAATTTGGGCGCGTCTGGCGAGCAAATATTTACTGGAAGCGAGCTAATTCAATATTTGAATATCAAAACTAAATCTGCAAATAGAGGATCAAAATCAAGAGGGAGTTTTGCGAATTTATATGCTATCTATGTTTTAGTTGAAGACTATTTTTTAAGAGGTTTTCATCAAAGCGATATGTATTCAGATTATGCAGGTGCAGTTTATACAAATATTTTTAAGAGACAGCGCGAATTACCGTTTGGACAAAAGCTTCAAAACCATGCTTTGAACCACAGGCTTAATGAAGAATTTAAAAGATATTTTCCTACTTGTGACTTTATCCCAGTTCTGAGAAATCCCAAAACTAACAGGTATTGGTTTAACGAAATTTATTAAAAGTTAAAATTCAGGAAAATGTACATAATATAGCAGAAACAGTAATTCAAATCATTGATGCTTACGTTGAAGCTAAGAGAGATAGCTTTGACAAGTTTCTGCAACTTTGTAAAGAGGCTCAAGCATTGACCCAGAAGCAAGTAATACAATTTATCAAACAAATAGTTGCACCAACTGTAGATGCTAGAATATTCGAGATAGTCAGCTACAGTATCTTAAAATACTACTATAGTGACATATATATCTATTGGGGTTATGAGCTTGATAGGCTCCAGCAAGAAAATTTACAACTGTTTAAAACAGGTCGGACAAATGCAAATGATGGCGGAATTGATTTTGTAATGAAGCCTCTAGGACGTTTTTTTCAGGTAACAGAAACTGTAGATATGAATAAATATTTCCTAGACATTGATAAAATTGAAAGGTATCCGATAACATTTGTAGTTAAATCTTCAGATTCCGATATTGAGATTAGACGTAAAATTGAAGCGCAGGCTCGAAAACAGTATTCAATAAATGCGATCGTCTCGCGTTATATGGAATGTATAGAAGAAATAATCAATGTTGCTATTCTGATAGACAGATTTGAAGAAGCTGTTGCCAAAGGGTATTTAAATAATATATTAAATGAAATTATCAAGCAGAGAAAATTGGAATTTAATTATGAGGATGATGAAGAAAATTTAGAAATTGAACTGTTAGACACTTCCCTCGAAGATGAATGATTCAATTTCAACTAATATTGTTTGCAATAAGGACTAAAGTCCTTACTACAAACATCACTAATTACTGAAAATTAATGCTCGATTTTGAGCGAAATAATCTTGTCGCCTTGGCGGATCGCATTCACGACAGACATATCCTCAGTTTTGCCAAAAGTTGTGTGAACTCCGTCTAAATGAGACTGGGGAGAATGGCAAATAAAGAATTGGCTCCCACCAGTATCGCGGCCTGCGTGAGCCATCGATAAAGTGCCTGCCAAATGTTTGTTTGAGTTGATTTCACACTTGATTTTGTAGCCGGGCCCGCCCATTCCAGTGCCTTTGGGACAGCCGCCTTGAACCATAAAGTTAGGAATGACTCGGTGAAAGCCCAATCCGTCGTAAAAACCTTTTTCCGCCAAGTCAACAAAATTTTTCACTGTATTCGGCGCATCCGCATCGAACAGTTCTAAATTGATTGTACCTTTGTCGGTTTCCATAATAGCGCGGGTCATAATTTCTCCTTGCTTCCTAAAATGAGTGTGCTGTCTGCGTTTTAATTGCGGACTTTGGTTTAATAGCGAAAGGTTTTAAGCTGTCGCTATATTTTGACTTTCAGAAGTGTAGCATACTCCGGCAAATCTCATAGGACTTCGGCAGGCTTTCTGAGCAAACCCGGTTTCGGGCGAGATTTGTGGTTAGCAAAGCCAACATTTTCCCAGAAACAAGGGTTCAGAGGGTAAGTGCTATTTTAATTGTCGATCGCTTTTGGGCGATCGGGTTCTTCCTGCATATCGTTCATATTAAAAATGAAAGGAACCCGACTCGAATTGCTACCCATAACCAATACCTTTGGCATCTGAGCGCCGCCGCTTCTCCAAGCTTCGATCGCCTCTTTTTGCAGAACCAAATCGCCCCCTTTAGCCTTCAGAGTTTCCGCCAAAAGCCTTTGAGCTTCAGCCCTACCTTGAGCGCGGTTAATATCAGCTTGAGCTTGTTGTTCAGCTTCTTGAGCAACATAGACTGCCCTTTGCGCCCGCTGTTCAGCCACCTGTTTTTCCTCAACTGCTTTCGCAAAATCTGTGGAGAATCGAATGTTGACAACGCTCGTGTCCAGGACAATTACATCGTACTTTGATAACCTTTCCTTAAGTGCACTATCAAAGTCTCGTTTCAGTTCGCTTCTTTGAGTAATAGATTGTTCGGCGGTTCTCAGCGCAGCGGCTGTTTTAAATGCTTCTTGCGTCTGAGGAGCAATAATTTTAGAAACTATATTCTCTAAAGTTCCTTGAGTCCTTCTGACATCTACTACTTTGGCAGGATCGAGGCGAAAATTGATCGCAAAACTAGCATTTAAATCCTGAAGGTCTTTAGTAGCACTCTGGGCAGGAACTTCAAATTTTTGCACTGTTACATCGTATATATCTACCTTGGATATCAGCGGGGGTCTGAGGTGAAATCCCTCTAACAATGCTCCATCTGTGGCTTTTCCTAAAACGCTGACCACTCCTGCTTCACCTGGATTGATGACAACAAAAGAGTTGAAGCCCAGGAGTAGCGCGACTACTAATAGAATTCCAGCGATCGCTGACGTTACGCTCTGGAAACTTTGACTTTTCAAAATATACGCTCCTTTGTGATGCATCTATTATAATGGTAATATACCTCTTGTGAAAATCATTGTCCGAAAATTTGATTCAAAAGACTTTTACAATCTAGTCTAATGAATTGGCTGGCCTCTAAAATCTCAAATATAAAATCGGTTATGGAAATTGTCAAATATCCTAGAACTTATCACATCGAAGGTTCGCGTTTCCAGCCGGGAGATGAAGACCTCGACAGCGTGCCTTTTAGCGCTATTGCCGATCGCCCTTTAATTATCGAAGAAAAGGTAGACGGCGCCAATACAGGCATCAGCTTCGCGCCAGACGGGCAAATGCTGCTGCAAAGTCGCGGCCACTATCTCACCGGCGGGCCGCGAGAAAAACATTTTAACTTATTCAAACAGTGGGCTTTCAGTCTCAGCGGAGTCCTGGGAGAAGTGCTGGGAAATCGTTATATTTTGTACGGCGAATGGCTTTATGCCAAACACACTGTTTTTTATGATTTTCTGCCGCACTATTTTATGGAATACGACGTGCTGGACTTAGAAACAAGTCTGTTTTTGAGTACAGAAGCCCGCCGCCAGTTGTTAATCGGACTGCCGTTAGTGTCAGTTCCTGTTCTGTTTTCGGGAGTGTTGAAATCGCCCAAGCACATGATGCACTTTATGGATAAATCTAATTTTATTCAAGCGGGACATTTGAAGCGGTTGCGATTGCAGTGCCGGGAATTGGGATTGGATGAAGAGCGCTGTTTGAAGGAGACTGATAATAGCGATCGCATGGAGGGTCTGTATATTAAAGTCGAAGCAGATGGAATTGTCAAGGCGCGTTACAAGTACGTGCGCGCTAGCTTTTTGACTGCGATTAAAAATGCGGAGGGACATTGGCTGAATCGCCCCATTGTACCGAATATTTTGCGTGCGGGTGCAGATTTATTTAATTTTAGTTGACCGATAGTAGGGTGCGCATTGCGCACCTTACGCCTAGGAAATAAATGTCGGGTGCGCATTGCGCACCTTACGCCTAGGAAATAAATGTCGGGTGCGCATTGCGCACCTATAAATGTCGGGTGCGCATTGCGCACCTTACGATATTGAAACCGCGACTATACAAACAATGTCCGCTGAGAGTCGGCGGTTGAAACCGCTGCTATAAAGACAATGTCCGGATGGTGCGCGGACTAAGAAATTAAGAAATTAACAAATAGGTGAAACTATGACTGCTTTATTATCACATTCTGCAACTTGGACTTTTCCTTTTTGTCCGGAACCGCCCGATTGGTTCTTGGATTGGGACAGCATTTACAATCATTTTGATTGGATTCAAAACTTAGAAGGATGTCAGCAAGACCCGATTTATCACGCTGAAGGTGATGTCTTAATTCACACCAAAATGGTCTGCGAAGCGTTAATATCTTCCCCCAATTGGCGGCAGCTTCCCGTCAAAGAACGTTCTATGCTTTTTGCTGCGGCTTTGCTGCACGATGTCGCAAAACCTGCTTTTACAAAGATAGAAGAAAATGGCAGAATTAGCTCGAAAGGTCACGCCCGCCAAGGTGCGAGGATGGTCAGACAAATTTTATCTCAATTTGACCCGCCTGTGCAGTTTAGCATTCGGGAGACTGTTTGCGCGATCGTCCAATTCGGCAGTTTACCCATCTGGCTGCTGGAAAAACCCAACCCGCAGCAGTCTGTCATTAAAGCCAGTCAAGTTGTGCGCTGCGATTTCCTCGCACTTTTAGCAGAAGCAGACGTGCGCGGGCGAGAGTGTGCTGACAGACAAGAAATTCTGGATAAAATACAGCTATTTCGGGAGTTTTGTCAAGAAAATAATTGTTTGAATTCTCCGCGACAATTCCCATCAGCCCACAGCCGATTTATCTACTTCCGCAAAGACAACGGCAACCCCGATTATGAAGCATTTGACGATACTCGATGCGAAGTTGTTTTGATGTCGGGATTGCCGGGAAGCGGTAAAGATTATTGGATTAAAGAAAATCTGCTCAATTTGCCTGTTATTTCCTTGGATGCGCTGCGAAAAGAGATGAACGTTCCTCCCGATGAAACTCCCGGAAATGTCATCGTGGAAGCTAAAAATCGAGCGCGGGAATACATGAAATCTGGACGTTCTTTTGTGTGGAATGCTACCAATACGACCAAACAAATGCGCCAGCAATTAATTAATTTTTTTGCTGGTTATCAAGGGCGCATTCGGATTGTTTACCTGGAAGTTCCCTTGGAGCAAATCTTGCGGCGGAATCGTGAGCGCACCGCAGCAGTCCCAGAAGCGGTAATTCAACGATTGGCTAATCGCCTGGATATTCCCGATCGCACGGAAGCGCATCAGGTAGAATGGATTGTAGACCTCTTGCCTCAGTCTTTTTAATCAAATCTTAGGACGATGCTCTGAGCATCGTCCTAGCTATTAGAGAAGCTATCCCTCTCGATGAATCGCCGTTATTTCATCAATAAGTGGCAAACGCCTCTACCCAAGCTTGAGGGTGAGCGTCATTGCTGAGTACGAAAGTGCCGTCAATATCGAGAATTACTGCTTGCAAATCCATAAATTATTTGCTGTTAATGATGAGACTTATTGCCCGCGTCAGTTTTGTAGTAAGGACTTCAGTCCTTAAATAATTAACTGATCGGGGATTCAAATCTTTCTTAGGTACGTAGTTGCGCTTCAGCGCTCTTTATTATATATAGCATTTCTCAAAAAGATCTGGTATGACTGACAGCTTATATAACCACTAAACTAAGAAGGGCTAAAGCCTAACAACGTCCGCGAATCTTTTTGAGAACCACTATATCTCAAAGAGCGCTGAAGCGCAACTACGTACCTTGATTAAGGTGACAGTTCGTCTAGGACTTAATGAGTAAATCTGGGACTGAAGTCCCTACTACGAACCTTGAGTTTTATAATTTTCCTCAGTCCAGCAGCGCGGCAGGACTTCGCCGGAAGGAAAAACTAATTTATCCTTCTCAAAATGTGCCGGATCTTGCTCTTCTTCACCAGCTTGAATTCGTCCCGGTACTTGATTTTGGGTGGGGCTGATTAAAGTCTCGATATCGAGAATTTCTACCAAGTCGCCGGATTCTTTTTCTTGTAAAAGCATAGTTTCTCCTTCTCAATTAATGGTGAGTTATGGTTTGAGCACAACTTTGATGCAGTTGTCTTTTTTCTGTTTGAAAATTTCGTAAGCGTGGGGCGCTTCATCCAATTTCATGCGGTGTGTAATCACGAAGGTTGGGTCAATTTCGCCTTTTTGAACGCGATCGAGCAAAGGCCGCAAATAGCGGTGAACGTGCGTCTGTCCCATTTTCAGAGTCAGGCCTTTGTTGAACGCTGCACCCAAGGGCACCTTGTCAACAAAACCGCCGTAAACGCCGGGAATTGACACTGTGCCGCCTTTGCGACAGGCGAGGATGACTTGTCGCAGCGCTGTAGGCCGATCGCTCTCCAAGCGCACAGCTTGCTTAGCTTTGTCGTACAAAGCATCGAGACCGGTACCGTGGGCTTCCATCCCCACCGCGTCAATACAGGCGTCAGGGCCGCGTCCGCCCGTCATTTCGGTGACGGCTACCCCCGCGTCCATTTCTTCGTAGTTGATGATTTGGGCCTTAGCCGCGGCCGCCATTTGCAAGCGTTCCGGTACTCTGTCGATCGCAATTACTCGATCGGCCCCCAACATAAACGCGCTTCTGATCGCAAACTGTCCGACAGGCCCGCATCCCCAAACAGCAACAGTATCTCCCGGTTTAATATTGCAGTTTTCCGCAGCCATGTAACCGGTAGGAAAGATATCAGTGAGGAACAATACTTGCTCGTCAGAAAGTCCGTCAGGAATTTTCAAAGGGCCGACATCTGCAAACGGAACCCGCGCGTATTCTGCTTGACCGCCTGCATAGCCGCCCGTTAAATGCGAGTAGCCAAACAGTCCCGCCGGTGAATGACCGAACATTTTTTCAGCCAATCCTGCATTGGGATTAGAATTGTCGCACAGCGACCACAAATCCTGGTTGCAAAAGAAGCAACTACCGCAAGAAATTGTAAAAGGAATGACAACGCGATCGCCCTTTTTCAAGTTCTTGACTTGGCTGCCGAGTTCGACTACTTCCCCCATGAATTCGTGCCCCATGATGTCGCCCGATTGCATTGTCGGGATGAAGCCGTTGTAGAGGTGCAAATCTGAGCCGCAGATTGCTGTAGACGTGATTTTAACTATGGCATCGCGCGGATTGATAATTGTTGGGTCGGGTACATTATCAACTCGCACGTCATTTGCTCCGTGCCAGCAAAGAGCTTTCATTATTTTGTTCTCCTCTAGTTAACTACTAGCAGATTTTTGATTCTAAATCTTAAATTTACTCCGCAGCTAAATCACTTGCCTGGATGTTTTGATTTTAAGCATATAAAATGTGGTATCTCTCTATCGGAGGTATAATTTATAAATCTATCTTTTGGCTGTTTTCAATAATAAAAAATGTAGAGCTTATCCCAGACTAAATTGCAGTAGATTTCGCATTATTGTTTTAACAGCTAACAGGGGATGGCTGAGGTTGTTTTTGGCGATCGCCAGTCGCTGCTCTTTCATATCGCGTCCGCTCGATTAACCGCACGCGCGGTTCGTAGTGCGGACTTCAGTCCGCTCCGATAAGAGCGGACTGAAGTCCGCACTACGAACCATATAACTCAATACAGTTTACTTAACACTATTTATGCGCCGGAGATCCCCCTCGCCGTTCGTAGTGCGGACTTCAGTCCGCTCCGATAAGAGCGGACTGAAGTCCGCACTACGAACGGCACTACGAACCATGTAACTGCGCCCGCATATCGAGAATCGCGCAACCTGCTGGAGGAGGATTAATCGTCAAAAATTGTATCATTAGCTATAGCTAAAAGCCGAGCTTGCGCTAAAGTTGTTAAAGATAAAAATTTATCGATCGCCTTTTATGCCTTACACTGCATCTACCCCAACAGACCCCAGTCAAGCCAACATCCCCAATGCCGACCACCGCCTACTAGAATTCACCAAGCTGACGCCGATGATGCAGCGGTATGTGGAAGTGAAAGAACAGTATCCCCACGCACTTTTATTGTTTCGAGTCGGAGATTTCTTTGAGTGTTTTTTCCAAGATGCAGTGACGATTTCCCGGGAATTAGAACTCGTTTGTACTAGCAAAGAAAGCGGCAAAGAAATCGGTCGAGTGCCGATGACAGGAGTGCCGCACCACGCCCTCGATCGCTACACTTCTCAGTTAGTAGAAAAAGGCTATGCTGTAGTAGTTTGCGACCAAGTTGAAGATGCCTCAATTGCAGCAAAAGAAGGTCGCCAAGTCAAGCGCGAAATTACCCGCATTCTCACTCCCGGAACTTTGACGGATGACGGAATGCTCAAGCCCCGACAAAATAACTTTTTAGCAGCAGTAGTCATCGCTGGAGAACATTGGGGATTGGCTTATACTGATATTTCTACAGGAGAATTCGTCACTACCCAAGCCGACAGTTTAGAACAATTAACCCTAGAATTGCTGCGCTTGCAGCCTTCGGAAGTCCTGGTTCCTACTAATGCGCCGGATTTGGTGACGATGTTGAGGCCCGGAGAGAAATCCGAGCATTTACC
This sequence comes from Microcoleus sp. PH2017_12_PCY_D_A, assembly GCF_020738565.1. Lineage (NCBI taxonomy): Bacteria > Bacillati > Cyanobacteriota > Cyanophyceae > Oscillatoriales > Microcoleaceae > Microcoleus > Microcoleus sp. PH2017_12_PCY_D_A. The sequence goes on from NZ_JAEQCI010000032.1 coordinate 88,887, forward strand.
CGATTGTTTGCCGAATTCGTTTTGCTATTCTTTGCGATCGCAAATTCCGTTTACTTTGTCCGAAGCAAAACAGCGCATCCTGCAAAAGTTCAAAGTGCGATCGCTCGAAGGTATGGGATGCGGGCACCTTTCCCTCGCAGTGCGCGCCGCCGGGGGTTTGCTGCAATATCTCGAAGAAACTCAAAAGGAAAAAGCAGTTGCTTTGCAAAGATTGCACACTTACACTCTCACCGATTTTCTGATACTAGACTACCAAACGCGCCGCAATCTCGAAATTACTCAAACAGTGAGAGATGGCGTGTTTCACGGTTCGCTGCTGTGGGCTATAGACAAAACCAGCACCGCCATGGGAGGCCGCGCTTTGCGCCGCTGGGCGCTGCAACCTTTGCTCAGCATTAAAGGCATTTGCGCCCGCCACGACACGATTCAAGAATTAGTAGAAAACAATCCGCTGCGCCAAGATTTGCAGCAGTTGCTGCGCCAAATTTACGACATCGAAAGACTCACGGGGCGTGCAGGATCTGGAACGGCTAGCGCCCGGGATTTGGTCGCTTTAGCCGATTCTCTCTCGAAATTGCCTCAATTAGCCGCGATCGCAGTTCAAGGAATCTCGCCCTATTTAAAAGCGCTGCAAAATGTCCCGCCCATTTTAGAAGAATTAGCAACTCAAATTCACGCTTATTTAGTTGACGAACCGCCGATTCATTTAAAAGAAGGAGGTTTGATTCGATCGGGCATTAATGCCATGCTTGATGAGATGCGCCAAACTGCATCAGCCGATCGAGAATGGATTGCCACTTTAGAAGCTAACGAACGGAAACGCACCGGAATTTCTAATTTAAAAGTAGGCTACAATAAAGCTTTCGGCTATTATATCAGCATTACCAAATCCAAAGTTGACCAAGTACCGAACGACTACACCCGCAAGCAAACTCTTACCAATGAAGAACGCTACAGCACTGAAGAATTAAAAGAAAGAGAAGTCCGCATTCTGACGGCGCGGGAAGATTTGAATCAGTTGGAGTACGATATTTTTGCGAAATTGCGATCGGAGGTAGGAGAGCACGCAGAAATTATTCGCAACGTTTCCCGCGCGGTGGCGGCGGCGGATATTTTGTGCGGTTTAGCGGAAGTAGCGGTTTATCAAGATTACTGTCGCCCGAATATGGTTGAAAGTCGGGAAATTAAAATTATTGAAGGTTGTCATCCGGTGGTGGAAAAGTCTTTACCTCCGGGATTTTTTGTCCCTAATTCGGCTTTTTTGGGTCGGGAAGCAGCGCTAAATCGCCCAGATTTAATTATTTTAACCGGGCCGAATGCTAGCGGGAAGAGTTGTTATTTGCGACAGGTGGGTTTGATCCAGTTAATGGCGCAGATGGGCAGTTTTGTCCCGGCGAAGGCTGCGACTTTGGGTATTTGCGATCGCATTTTTACCCGTGTCGGCGCCGTGGATGATTTGGCAACCGGTCAGTCTACGTTTATGGTAGAAATGAACGAAACTGCCAATATTCTCAATCACGCCACGCCGAAATCATTGGTTTTGTTAGATGAAATTGGCAGGGGAACGGCGACGTTTGACGGACTTTCGATTGCTTGGTCTGTGGCAGAATATTTAGCAAGCGAGATTCGGGCGCGGACGATTTTTGCGACTCACTATCACGAGTTAAATGAGTTAGCTTCTATTTTGGATAATGTGGCAAATTATCAGGTGACTGTGAAGGAATTGCCCGATCAAATCGTATTTTTGCACGAAGTTCACCCCGGCGGTGCTGATAAGTCCTACGGAATTGAAGCGGGGAGGTTGGCTGGTTTGCCGCCGTCGGTGATTGATAGGGCGAGACAGGTGATGAAGCAGATTGAGAAACACAGCAAAATTGCGATCGGGCTGCGGAAGGGTGTTAAAAAAGATGGTAAAAAAGAGTCGGAGGGACAACAGTTGGATATTTTCGATGATTAAAATTATCACCAAAAAAGGTTCGTAGTAAGGACTTTAGTCCTTTAAAACTCAGATTTAAGGACTAAATTTCTGACGGCGAACCTGTCATTTAAAACTCAGATGGAAGGACTAAAGTCCTCACTACGAACTTGAAGGACTAAAGTCCTTACTACGAACTTGAAGGACTAAAGTCCTTACTACGAACTTGAAGGACTAAAGTCCTTACTACGAACTTGAAGCTTACTACGAACCTGAAGGACTAAAGTCCTTACTACGAACTTGAAGGACTAAAGTCCTCACTACGAACCTGAAGGACTAAAGTCCTTACTACGAACTTGCAAATTGAATTTACTTGCCATTTTGCAGTTTTCTTACCTCTTTGTGTACGCTCATCCCAATTTCCAAAGCCTCATTTAGCAACCGCCCGTATTCGCTCGCCCGATCGCTCACATCCAGCGCCATCAGAGCCGCCAAATTACTCTCAATATTAGCAAATAACTCGTAACGGCGGCCGATAAATTTCTGATTTTCCCGGAGAATTCTTTCTGTTTTCAAAGCACAGACTAAACTTTCCCTAGTAATTTTTAATGCCTCAATTGCATCTTGTCGGTTAATTACATTGGCTTGTAAGTTGCCAGCAGCCGTTAGGCGATCGATAATATCTAAAGCCTGAATCACCTCGTGATACTTCTCAACTTCATCCAGCAGACCCGCCAGCGTTTCCAGAGGCTTTGCCTTCACCCATTGATAGACATTCCAAGCAACAGTAATCGCCAGCGATAAACCCAAAGTTATTTGTAAAACCCGGACAAATATTTCAGCATCGCTAGCTGAACTAACTTCATGCTTATTGACGAGCAAAGCAACAGGAAGCGAGACAACAAGCGTCACGCAAAATATCAGCAACTCATGCAACAAAAGAGCAAACAGCTTTTTGCCGTCCCGGAGTGCAGCAGGTCGGTAAAAATCCGCTGCAAAACCGTCGCTCAAAGCTATTCCGCTCAAATCTTCCAACTCCTTTTCAGGAATTCTCAACTCATCCAAATCCGCTTGTATCACTAGGGCAAATCTCCTTAAATTGGCATTAATTAAAATCCTCCCAGAGACCTAATTGAATCCCACAGACTCAGATAAAAATTGCTGTCTCGGCCTCGGAACAGTTGAAAAGCTCTTCCGGGCGCGCCAAAAAACGGTCTCAACGTCCATCCCAACTGACTGCCCACAAACGCATAAAGTCCCAACCAGAAGCGCAAAATATTTAGCCTGATGTCTTTGCCTTCGGCATCTTGTTCGGACATAAAGTGCATTCCTTGATAAATGAAGCTTACCCCCAAAAATCCTGTAATTGCCATGATAGCAACATTCAACAGTAGATAAAAATTGTAATTCGTACTGCTAATCAGAAAAAATAGGCTGACAGGTGCAAATCCAAACAGCAAAACGCTAATCATTGCCATTGATGTCATCAACAATGTCAAATACTGTTCAAAAGTTCGTTTTGAACCAAACATGACATTAAAAAAGTATAGTGTGGGAAAGCAGATAATCAGTGTCAGCAAGTAAAGTGCTGGCAGCTTGATTGCTGAAACCAGACATTGCATCCACGTACTAGATGCGCCTAATATTGCTCCGTAAATCCCAAAAAATATGGTACTAGAAATTAACAAACCAAAAATTTTCGATTTGAGATTGACACCTTCGCGAATTTCTTCGAGAAACTGTTGCCGTTCCCGCAGCAAATACATTACTACTGAAAAATATTTCACGGGTTCTCCTTGTGACTGATGCGACTCCGAATCAGTCTTAACTCAAGCTGAGTGCGATCGACAATCTTGCCAACTGGAGGCACTCTGTGTTAACCGATTATTCTTCTAGATACAGGACTCACACAACTCCCATTATCTAGGGTTCCATGCACGCCGCACCATACCGCTATTGACTGTCGGCTGGATATTTCTAGTCAAATTCTAGTCAAATTGTATTCAAATTGTGTTCAAAAAGGGATCTCGGGCAGTCATTTGATACTCACTTGATACTCAATGGGGCTATTTCGCAGTCATTTCGCAGTCATTCTGTCTCCAAATTGTCTCCAATCTGCCCCCCGACTCGCCCGTATTTTAGCCAATAAAAAACCTCAAACCTTGATTTCTCGTTTGTTTGAGGTCTTTATCTGAGTAAGCGGGCAGCGGGAATCGAACCCGCATAATTAGCTTGGAAGGCTGAATCCTGACGCACCCTACGGCTAAATTTGTCTGGCTATTTTATGCTAGATCGAACAGCAAAAATTCTGCATCTTCCACCGCTTCGATCGCCAACTCAGCCTCGCCGCTAACCGCCGCACCGTCACCCTTTTCTAAAGTCAAACCGTTGAGCAAAACAGCGCCGCGAGCAACTTGCACCCAAGCATGGCGATTTGGCTGCAAAACATGAGAAACCCGGGAGTTTTTATCCAAAACCGCCGCATACAAATCGACATCTTGATGCACTTTTACAGCACCATCTCTGGCATCTCGCGCCGCCACTAAGCGCAGTTTTCCGCGCCTTTCTGCTAGGGGAAACTCCCGCTGTTCGTAACTCGGCGGCAAGCCATTTGTATCTGGTAAAATCCAGATTTGCAGCAAATGAACCGGGTCAGTTTGCGAGTGATTGAACTCGCTGTGCTGGATGCCAGTACCTGCACTCATCCGCTGCACTTCACCTGGTTTGATCGCTGCACCGGTGCCCAAACTGTCTTTGTGTTCTAATGCTCCTTCCAGCACATAGGTAATGATTTCCATGTCGCTGTGCCCGTGAGTGCCAAAACCTTTTCCGGGGCTAATGACATCCTCGTTGATTACCCGCAACGAGCGAAAATTCATAAAATTGCGATCGTAATAATTGGCAAAGGAAAATGTGTGGTAACTGTCCAGCCAACCATGATTAGCGTGTCCTCTTGCTTCACTTTTTCTGACTGCAATCATTTTCTCAATCCTCCTTCAATTTGAGATTTTAGATTTGGGAATGACTTCGGGTATTTCTCGGCTGTTTCTAATTTAAACCAAGTCAAGCTATTATGGGAAGTACGCACTTAAAAGTGCGGTAGTTACCACAAAGATACTATGCAAGCTAAAGAAGGAACTATTGAGCGCGCAAATTGCCCGGTAGAAAGAACTTTAGAGGTGATTGGCGGGCGCTGGAAAGTCTTGATTCTGCGGGAGCTGTTTCAAGGAGTGAAGCGTTTTAACGAGCTGCAACGAGCTGTCAACGGCATTACTCAGAAGATGCTGACGCAGCAGTTGCGGGAGATGGAGTCAGACGGGATTGTGCACCGGGAAATTTACCTGCAAGTTCCGCCGAAAGTTGAATATTCGCTCACGCCTTTGGGCGAAAGTCTCAAACCGATTATTGATACTATGCACGAATGGGGAATTAAGCATATTAACTATAGTTAAGTTTATTCAAGTCTAGCTAATTCCCAATTTGCGATCGCCGCCGATTATATCATAAAATAACCCTTATAAAGTTAGTAGTGAGGACTTCAGTCCTCTTCCAACCAGAGAGGACTGAAGTCCTCACTACGAACCTGTCAGGGCGATGCTTTTTTCTGTCTTCCGACTGATGTCACTTTTTCCAGCTAGTCCAACAATAATAATATGAACAAAATAGAGCGTCTCGCCACCCTCAACCGCATCCGCAAGCTCAGCCGCCTGATGGATACCGCCATTGGCATCCCCGGTACTAAATTTCGCATTGGTTTAGATCCCATTATCGGTTTAGTGCCGGGTGCTGGGGATATAGTAGATACCGCGTTTTCTGCTTACCTAATTTACTTAGCAACTCAATTCAACATTCCCCAAAAAACCCTCGGTAAAATGATTTACAATATCGGTCTAGAAGCAGTTATCGGCTCAGTGCCTTTAGTCGGAGATATCTTTGATGCTTTTTATAAATCAAATATGAGAAATCTGGCGCTTTTGGAAGCGCACCTCGAAGCAGAGGAACCGGAATTAGCCGCAGTTGCAGAACCTGTCCATGAATCTATTAAACTCTAGGTTTGTAGTGAGGA
>NZ_JAEQCI010000219.1:0-4472 GCF_020738565.1 Microcoleus sp. PH2017_12_PCY_D_A
TACCTTTATGGCTCTTATCCTTCTTTGAGTGGTAGCGGGAGCGTTTATGCTTTCGATGTTGAGGAAATGATTAAAACTCTGGACAATCCCGGTCAATTCCAAATTGATAGTCTTGACAGGGGTGTTAAGTCTCCTTTCTTCACTACCGGGCGTGCCGTGACAAATGCTGATTTTGCGAGGGTTCCTATTGATGATATAAATCCGGCTATTAGTATTGCTGCTGACTATGGGATTCTTCAGGAGAACCGACCTGCTAATCAGTTTACTTATGGGGTGCCGTTGGGTACAAAACGCGCACCCGTTGGTACGGGAGGCAATTTACGGGATTTGAGTGCTGCACCGACTGACTGGCTGAATTTGAAGGGGCCTGGTGCAACTACAAGTGACCTGACTCCTACTTTTCAATGGCAGTTTGCTCCTGGTTGGGAGGATGTGAAAGAGGTTAATCTTTTTGTCAGTACCTTCGATAAAGGGGAGGGTTTGTTGCCCTGGGATAAGGTTGTCGATTTATCAGATTCGGCACTCCTTCCCGGATTCTCGGAAACACAAAAGCGTCAACTTCTTTCTAAGCCTTGGAACGGTTATGACGATTTCAATCCCAACCGGATTCTGACTGCGACTTGGAAGAAAGATACTGGCAAGTGGTACGGCCATGACGGGATTACGCCTCTTGACCAACCTTTAAATGACCCCGCAAATACTAGCACTAACTTCACGCTACCGAGGAGTCTTACTGCGGGGCAGAACTACAATTTTGCTGTTGAAGCTGTGAGTAATAGCGGGGCTGTGACCAAAGATTTGGGGCAATTTAAAACCATACCTCCAGGTAGCAATAGTCCTTTCAGCAGCGTGAGTGTGTTGACTCATGGTTTTACACTTTTGCCTAACCAGTCTGGGATTCCTGATTCATTTTTCCAAATGGCCAACAAAATTGCCACTGTGAGCGGTAATACACCGGAAAACAGCGGGTTAATTATGCGCTACGACAAGCCTACAGGTAACTGGATTCCTATCGATTTACAGGGACGGGAGATAACTAATTTGACGGGGGGGCTTAAGACCAGCGAATCTAATTATCTCTCTACTTTGGCAAATAACTTAAAAGCCGGGGTAGTTATAGATGGAAAGGAGATTAAATACCTCAACCAGAATAAACCGTTAGTGTTGCTGACAGAATGGTCGTTAGACAGAGAATCAGTCATTCCGGATGTGGGATTTTCTGAGGGTGCGGCTGATGCAATATTTGCTTCTCTGGTGCAGTTGGATCTGGCATTAGGAGGTAAGGTTGGAGAGTATGAAAACAATGAACTTAAGCGGTTGTACGACAGCCAAGGGAAGCTGATTCGCCAGCAGGGGGATTTGTTCAATTCGCCACTACATTTCATGGGCTTCAGTCGGGGTACCGTTGTCAATAGCGAAATCGTACAGCGTTTAGGAACTTTCTTCCCCCAAGCTGGTGGAACATCTATGGCTAACCGAGACCTCCAGATGACAACAATCGACCCGCACGATTTCTACCAACCTAGTTTGAATTTAAAATTACCTAATTTTCTCAGCACAAATTTCAGCGATTTCTACGAACCCAAAGTTCAGGTTTGGAATAATGTTACGTTTGCTGATAACTATTACCAAACTGTGGCTAATCCTAATGGTTTGACTGCTACTCCCAACGGTCGTGCTTTGGGTCTACTTCCACAAGAGGAGTTGAATAAGAATCCCAAACCCGCTGGACTGAATTTTCCTACAGTTAAGGGCGATCCTTTAGGGCAAGCAGACCGAGAGATTTTACTCGGTACTCGTGGGGGGGAACCAGGTCGTGAATACAGCCGTATTGGGTTTACGAAAGATGATCGTGTAGGAGGGACGCACACGCGAGCATTTGGATGGTATGCTGGGACGGTTGATTTAGGCCTGGAGAAAGTAAAAGTTGAGTATCCTCATGTGGAGGCTTCTGAGAATCCTCAAGAAATTAACGACATCTTGAGTGAAAAAGGTAATTCGGAATTGTCCGATCCTAATAACCGTGCTGCTAAAGATTGGTATGATAATGCCAATGGTGAAGGCGTTAATGACGGTTGGTTTTTATCGGTTTTGGGTGGTGGCAAAGAGGAGCGTCAGTATAGCAAAACTGGGCGCGTTCCGGTTAGTTTTGATAATACGCTTTCTGCTGGTATGCGGGGAGATTATGCGGTTCCTACTCTGTTTAATGGGAATTTTGACCAGTTTATTCGGAATAGGAGTGGGGCTGAAGAATTGGGTCGGAATGCTATTTCTAAGGAAATTCCTGGGTAGTCTTTTCATGGTGGTACATCAACGTTGGTGTCACCTATAAACAACCTTATAGAGTGGACTCAAATAGCTCAACAATCTCCCAATTTTGAAAAGAATTTGGAGTCATTAGGTATTAACTCGAAAGCTCCAGATTATCAACCAAATTATGCCCTAAAATTAGGTGCGGGCGACAGCATCACGCACAATCGCTTTGTGGTACCTGATTGGGGGGCCTTGCGGTTTGATGTTCATGTACCTAAGCCAGCTCCCCGTGATGATAAGAATAACTATATTCAGGTGTATTTGGAGACAGAAGACGAATCCATTATGCTAAGAGATACGGAGATTGCTCCTAGGACTATCGTCGGCGACCAGCCCATTGAAGATCTTATTCGTGAGCAAACGAGTGCAATTTCCGCTGCTGTAGATTTACGAGAAATTGAGATTGATCCTACAACACTTAATCAACCACTGATACAATCACAGCTTAATCGCATTAGCTATGGCTATCAGGGGTTTGAAACATTTCAAGTAAATGTACCCGATCGCATGCGAGGGAAAACAGCTAGACTAAGATTTGAGTTGCATGGAAAGACAGAAGTGTATATTGATAATGTATTCTTCAAAAGCGAACACCTGAAGTTTGGCAATCCATCTCTGAATCAACAAGAGGCAAGAAACGATCGAGCAAACCAACCCAATAACTACTTAATTGAGAAACCTCAGTATGCAGTTTCTTACAATGATAGTCTCAAGACTCCTAATTGGGCGAGCTATAAATTAGATTCTTCATGGTTAGCACCATCAGGTACCGAACGTAATGGTCAATTTTCAACGGATTGGAGCCTACCTTTTGATGATATTACAATCAGTAAAGACTACACTGAAGTAGGCGAAAAGCGTACTGTTGCTATCAAAGGACATTTAGTGCCAAATCAAGATCGAGGAAGAGAGGGCCGAGTTACAGTAATAGAGGAAGGGACAGGAAAAATAACAGAGCAGCGTTACTCTAAAGATAATTTGCAAACATTTTTGACAACAAATGTAGTACCACAACCTCAGCAGGATACAGCATGGCAGGCTCTCGAGGGTAAAATAAACGAGTTTGTCAGAGATAGTAATAACTCTAATGACCCTAATGACCCTAAGAGGCATAACAAGGAGGTTTACGTTATTACTGGCAGAACTGGCTCAAGCGATCTGATTCGCGTACCACGCACCAGTAACGGAGTAACTCCTCAATTTAATATTGATGTTCCTGAAGTGCTGTGGAAAGTTGTTTTAATTCCAGACAAACCAGGCCTAAGTCCTACAGATATCACCAAAATTAACGCAACCTCTTTTAACGCAACTTCTTTTGGCGTGCTTTTGCCAAATATTGACCACAGACCATCAAAACTAATATGGCAGGATCACGTTTTCTCAGTCAATGATATTGAGGAGTACACTGGCTATAACTTTTTCTCCAACATTCCCACCGAAGTTCAAGAAGAAATGGAAAACAATATTGATTTACCTAACTTCTTTAAGAAGAAATAGATTGAGGGAGAGAAAAATATGTTTTGGATGACAGTAGCACGATTAAGCGAGCGTTATAATGCTGGAGAACGTAACTTTGCTGGTATAAGGTTGTACAGTGAGTCATGCCGCAAACCTGAGGTTGGCAACATACTTAACTTACGCGATGTTATTTTAAGCGCTATTATCTTAAGTGGAGCAGACATTTCTGGTCCCAACCTAAGCCTAATAAACTTGCATGGAGCCCAGTTGGTTGGAACTCAGTTATCGAATACTTCACTAAGAGAGGCTGACCTCTCAGGTGCAGACCTGACTGGAGCCAACCTGGCTAATGCTCGTCTACATAAAGCTAACCTTAGAGGTGCTAAATTGATTGGAGCTAACTTAACAGGGGCTCAATTGATTGAAGCCGACTTAACTAATGCTGATTTAAGTGAAAGTATTCTTTGTCAAGTAAATCTTTCCAAAATCAAGTTAGATGAAGAATGCCATCGTCAGATACTCTGCACTAAGGCTTTGCTCTGGCAAACCTATCTGCCTGATGGCACGTTTATTAGTAGTCCCCGGTATCACGACTGAATATGTAGGGCTTGCCGAAAAAGCCTAAAACCTTTACAGAGAAAGACTTTGACTGGTTTGAACGCTCCGCGTGTGCAAGCTTATGAGCTAAAATCTGTCCAAAG
>NZ_JAEQCI010000220.1:0-4404 GCF_020738565.1 Microcoleus sp. PH2017_12_PCY_D_A
CCGCACACTCGAACGTTCCAACGCCAAGCTCAAACTATGCTTTATTCGGCTGATGCTCAAGCGACTAGCCGCCTAAAAAGATCTCAAATGGGTTCTATATGAGTGTAGCCCTCATGCCACACTCCTCACCTGCTGTCGCAAAATCGCCGATGCTAACCTGGGTTTGCACATCCTCTGGATAACCGATGAACCCCTCGAACCACCTTTACGCGGCTTTCCCCCCAGTCAGGATAATTTGTTAGGAGTAATTCAAACTTGGTTAGAGGAATGTTAGGGAAGAAACTCACGAGTTATTGACTTGAATGAGAAGACATCAATTCACTCTTTGGAATCAAAAGATGATTCTCACTTGTGGTGGCGGGCGTAATGTTATGAGTAGGCTGGACTTCAGAAGCAAAACTGATTGTAGAAACTGCTGCTTTGAGGACTTGTGCTGCCCAATCTACTACAGCCAGCCCTTGAGTTTTAGCCACATCTTGCATCTGGGCTTGCAGGTGTATCGGGAGCTGTATAGTTAAAGTAAAAGTATCTCGTTGGGCTCGTTTTGCCTTTTTGACTAACTCTGGCTCGATCCATCGATCGAGCCACAATTTACATTTAGCTCCTCGTTCGTTACCATCTTTCTCAATAAAGCTTAGTTTGCCTAGCTTTTGACAATAAAAACTGTGAGGGTCGTCTTGAACAGGCTCAAAACTGCAATAATAGCAATTCCAGCAGCTTCGGCATGGAGTTTCTGTCTGACTGGATGTTGCTCCCAATTCCCCAGCATTCTTTTGAGTGGATGCTGAAATTTCACGGTTTGACGGATGACTGGTTGTTTGAGTTCGTTGGTTTTTGGAACTGTTCTCGTTGTTAGACTTATTCCTCGAAATTTTTTTCTGGTGTTCTTCAACAACTTGGGCAACGTGAAAAGCCGTAAGTTTGCCGTTCGGAGCAGTAGAAACGGCTTGGGCCCAAGCCCTAGGCTGCTCTTGGGAGGGTAGTGCTGTTAGAGGGCGAACTTGGCGCTCATTGGCGGGAAGGATTTGTGCGCCATGGCGCACATTTTCGTACACGGTTGCCGCCTCGATCAATTGGTAAGCTGAGCGACGAGACATTTCCCACCGGTTAGTGCAATAGTCTTCAAAAGTCGAGAACTCTTGTCGGTAGAGACGCCGATCGCGGATATGGCGCAAAGCTTGCCCTATTTCCCAAAAAGCTTTCAAGCTCCGTTCGACTGTAGCTTCCAAGCTGCTTAATTCTAATGCTTCAGCATCAGTGAGCGTGCTCTGGGCAGACAATTCTTTAGCGTCGGCTTTGTTTGGCAGGCAGTCCTGTGCAACTCTCGCAGTGAGTTCAGCGCTGCGAACAACAGAGAAGTTATGTGCATCAGAACCGCGAACTGTGTTGGAGGATGACATTGATGTTCCGTCCGTCTTGCGCGGTGCAAGATTAAGTATTGCATAATGCAAGGGTAGTTGCGTAATCGATTAAGGCTTTGATTGCTCAAATTTTGTAGAAAAGGGGTAAAATAGCGAAAAAGTATCGGCTTCAACGCAGCAGAAAGTAAAATAGTGTACGGTAAAAGCGTTAGTTGACATTCTCCGGGTGCGTTCGCGCGCGGGGATTCCCAAGACCGCTCTTTGGGCTTCCTCTTTCGACTACTCGGCTTACACTCGGAGGAGTCTCCTCAGCCAAATTCTTGTCGGTGTCTCGCAAGGGCGTTAGTTCCCGTGTGCCCCAGGACTTTAAACCTAAATTTTCGGTAAGCAATTGTAACTAATCCCCTGCCTGAAGGCGAGGGGCTTTCAGTAGCCCTGAAGTATCGTAGCTGAGAGAACAGCTAAGGCACTCCGAACCTCGAAGCCCAGTTACGACGGCTCCAATATTGGCAATATTCATCGAACCATTGAAATCAGCGTCGCCATGCCAACCACAAGCCTTGTTTGCACACTTAAATCGCTTCTGGCTTCTTGTTCCCAAATGGTTGCACTGATGGCAAGTCTGCGACGTGTAAGCGGGTGGCACTGCAACAACTTCAACGCCGTACTTGATGCCTTTATATTCCAGGAAATGACGCAACTCATAGAACGCCCAACTGTTAGACCGTCTTCGTTCTGCCAAAGAGCGTCGTTGCTGGTTGGTACGTTCTCGAATGCCCGTCAAGTCCTCAATGGCAATAATCGCGACCGACGCCAAGGCATCCAAGACAATGTGCTTGCTGATGTTATGGTTGAGCCAAGCTTGATAGCGTCTTTCTTTCCCCGACAGCCGTTGCAGCAATCCCCGGCATCTTCTGCGAGAACTGCGTGTGCCTTTCGAGGCTTTGCGCTGAATAGACTCTCTTGCTTTGGCGTATTTGTCTCTAACCTTCTCAATGGGTTTGCCGTCCCATTTGTCCCCCTTGCTCGTTACTGCAATGTCTCTGCGTCCAAAGTCAACGCCAATCGCGTTGTCCGATTTAATCGGTTTTGGCGTTTCGTCTTTGAGTTGGATGTGGATGTAGTATTGCCCGTCTCTGTGCTTGCACAATTGAGCCGAGGTTGGCGCTCTACTTTTGAGTTTCCCTTGCTGATAGTTCCCAAGGCTCAACTTAATGCGCTCACGGCAACCCAACAGGGTCAGGCTGACCGTCCAATCCTTTTCTCGAAAGGAAAAGATGCGGGCATCATAGTCTGCACTCGTTGGACGGAAAGTCTTGACGGGCTGCCCTTTAAGCTTGGCAGTTTTACGATTAGCTCCAACCCTAGCGCACACCCTAACCGCTTGATTGGCACTCAATCCAAACTGTTCTCGCAAGGTTTGATACACTAAACTTTGAATCGTGGTTTTGCTGGTCACCGATGGTTTGACAGTCTCATTGGTGTAGTTGCAACCATCCGCAAACGAGGCAAGCAAAGCATCGATTTTAGCGCTTTGCTTGAGTGTCGGTTGAAGTTGGCAAACTAGCGTTAAGACTTGTTCCACGACTGTTGAAAACTCACAAATGAATACAAAAGATTATACAACACAATCAACCGGAATTCCGGCCAATTCTGAACCAAAAGCCGTCCTAGAAGGACGGGGTTTCAGACCAATTTCTTCGGTGACTGTTAGCTCTGTATCTTCTCTTATACTCGATCGCCAAAAGCGGCTGACTCAGTTGATCGAGCTGCTGCTGAAAGAAGGCTGGACTCAAAGCGCTTTAGCGTCCGCTATCGGAGTAGATTTTTCAACTGTATATCGGTGGTTAAAGGGGAAAACGATACCCGAATCCGATTCTAAGAACTTTCGGCAACTGGCAAAGTTAAGCGGTGGCAGTACCAAGACTCTGCAACTTTATTTGGATGGAGAAATATCCCTATCAGTTTATCAACGCGGTTTGGATGAGGTGGCGATCGGTCAAGTGAGTGGCAGCAAGAGGATAGGCTCTGAAAAAATTAAAAAAGAAGTTTTAGCAAAGATTTATTCCCTCGATCCAGATGATATTGCCGATATCATTTCTTCATCAGTAGCATTTTTAGCCAAACTTGTATAGTTAAGTAACGAGCAGCCTGCAGCCTTACGGTTTTCTGTTGAGAAACCGGAAAAATCACCGTCTCATTCCCCACTCCCCCCAATTGGTGACAACTTAAGTTAAGGAAGCATTTGTCAATCAGCAATTACGATCTGAATTGACTCGGATTTTGACTAGAAAACTCAAATCGGAGCGATCGAAAAATCGTTAAGTATCCGAATCCTGACTCCTGACTCCAGCGATCGGTCTTAAGTCAATACGGTTCACTTAAGACAGATCCCCCCTAACCTCCCTTAAAAAGGGGGGGACAAGAATGCTCTCAAAGTCCCCCTTCTTAAGGGGGATTTAGGGGGCTCTCCGGCGCATAAATAGTGTTAAGTGAACCGTATTGGGTCTTAAGTTGTCAGCAAAGACTCTCCCGGACTTTTTCTGTGGCGATCGCCGCTATTGCGAGCGCCTTTTATGCTCGCTCGCAATGTACCTTCTTACTCTATCCGACCTCAATCAAACTATTCATAATAGCCAATTACAAGAGTCACCTCTTGTTCCTTCATATCTGCAAGAACGCTTGCAACTGCTTGTCAAGCAAAATTTAATGGGATTACCTGTCGAGCCAATTCTCAACAGTCACCCCCAGTTCCAGCAGTGGGTTTTCCAACTCAAAGAACTATCGCCATCACTGTTTTTACCGCAGCGCAAACTATTTGTTGACATTCCACTTCAAACAAAACTAGACCGAACAAAAAGGGGAGTGACAGAAGAAAACTCTTCCCCTTCTCCTCCATTCAAAGCAGGGTGGATTAATTGTCAGGGGGGAATGTATGATATTCGAGGTAATCAAGTTTGCCCCGTCCGGGTAGACTATCGAGGGTGAAATGAATCAACAATGAATTTAATTGAAGCAATTAAATCTGTTCCAGACCATAGAC
>NZ_JAEQCI010000221.1:0-4311 GCF_020738565.1 Microcoleus sp. PH2017_12_PCY_D_A
ATTATGGAATAAAGCGGTAAACAAATGTACCCGAATTATCTCGAAAAGGTCTAAACCCTAAGCTTGTAAGACTTTCTTGGGTGGCTGTTAATTTGGGACCTTCAATAATACCATCTGCTACAGCCTCGTCTATTGCATTTTTGATTGCCTTTGGCGGAATGTGAATATCTACTACCGCTGCTACCATTGCCCATTCCGATCGCTTTTTACCGATGTATTTCTCGACTGCTTCAATAATCACACTGTCTAGCACCTGCACGCGCTTCTTAGTAGCGGTGTCCAGCCATTCCGCAGCCTCTTCGATAGCACTTTCAATGCTCTCAAAAACTCCAGTAACTACGCCTGTTGCGAGCAAGTCTCTCATAAGAATCCAGTATTCTTTGCTATGTCGAGGTTGCTTTTGCTTCATGAATTGGCCCTTGCATTCAGCGAAAGCTGTCCAGGTATGAGGCTGTCGCCAAAACTCTTTAATTGCAACCCTTCCTGGCATCCAATTAACCGACTCAATCTCTACGAGTCCTGGAAGATTAGCAGATTTGTTTGTCCGGATTATTAGTGTTATTCTCAGCAGTTCTTTGCTCTCAACGTTCCATATGCTAGTAAATAACTTGGGGCAAAAAGTTCGGAATTAGATATTTTCGCCTTTGCCATTGCTGATAAATTGACGGTCGGTTTTCCTGTTGTAGCCGTTCAAAAAAACTGTTAGCGTTTCGTCCGTGTCAAACGTTGAGCGGTTAACCTTGTCGCAAAGAAGTAAACAGTTCTTTTCGTGAGTCAACGTCGATGGGTCTGCCCATCTAATTTTGTTGATATGATTCTTGATGCTAGCCCCAGTTGAGCCACCTACAAAAACTTCTTGCCCAGTCAGTTCAGAAATAGCTAGTAGTAACTGAGATTTACCGCTACCCGCTGAACCAAAGAGTTGAATCACTGGTGCAATCGAGCATAGGCTGCTTTGCATCAATACGAAACTAGCTAGCATCTTGTACTCAAAATCCTTTATGCCAAGAGCAACGAGCCTTAGATGCTTTACAACTAGCTCTCCCAAGGAATTGTCATCAACAAAATCTGTCCAGTAGTCATCACCCCCACCATGTTCGCCTGAGTGCAGTTCGCGGGCAAACTTAATCATCTCCAAATCGGCTTCATTCATGGTTAATTGCAGTTAATTATTTAATTAGTTTGAATGTCCACTCGATTGCAAGGTTGACCGCAGGGGCGATGTCGCTAGGAAGAACGGGTATCACTAACGCTAACTCACTCAGTGACTTAAATTCGATATCAAGGGTGGCTAGTTGTTGTTGCAAAAAAGCTAATCTAGCCGCCAACTTTTCTGCCTCAGTTTCTTGTCTAGCGGTTGTAAATGACTCTTTTGAAACTGTAGCTTGCGCTAGCTTAGTTCTATCTTCGTCCGTCAAGTACCCGAGTTTTGTTAATGGCGTCAACTCAAACAATTTGTCTTTAATTTCCCCTGCCATCTCGCTGCTGGCGGCAGTATTTTTGTTGATTAAATCCCAGAAAAAGGGATTTAACCATGGCGCAATAATTCCCGCATAGCCTTCTGCGGGGTTTTTGACAAAGTAATCCCTCAAAATTAAAAAAAGATAATTTTCATCCTGTGATACAGCTACCTCAATGTACTTTTTTTCTTCCTGACTGTATGCTTGCTTCTTGGATTTATAAAAAGCCAAATTACACTTCTTTCCGGTGGGGATAAAGTTTTTGTCTTTTGATACAATGCCAAGACTGCTTTCGCTAAGCACAATACAGAGACTGACAGCATCGGGTGAGACGCTAACAACCATTTCTTGTATGCCAATAATGTCGGTAGCAGTAAGATTCTTTTCCTCAATGCTTAGCTTTGCTGGATACTTTTCTGTTGCTGGATTGAAGTAAATTGTCATGTGTTTAAGGTAGGGTGTTTTGTACATTCTCTAAAGTAAGCCCCTACTTTAGCTCCCTACTTTAGAGAACAGGAGAGTATAAGGGTAAAACGATTTACTTTGGTAAACGCAACCCAGAATTAGCAGCCCTCCAATTGTCTATACTGTCTAGTCGTTTTTCAATGAACGTTAGCTGATTTGTCATTTTTTCGCGGTCTAGGGCTGCTTTGCGCTCTGCTTTGATAATCTGCATAATTAATCCATACAAGGGCATTAAAGCGGCAAAAAATAAGGCTATTTGCGCTAACTTGATTTTAATAATCAGATTGTTCATGTTTACTTTATTTTATCTAAGTTATAGTTCCTGCATATTCCCAAGCAAATAAATTAACACCATTCCCGTAAATAAAACAATTCGCAGCTAAGCTGTATTCGACTCGTTTCCTTGGACTCAGGTGAAGTATTCCATACTTGAGCCCAAGAGTTTTCGTTAAACGAAAGTTTTATCCGACAAAACCTTGGGGAGTGAAGCTGATAATCGCTGTAGGAAGTGCTGTCTTTAATGCCGCTCTTATAGCTTCCCGTGCCGTTTGCTCGTTTTCATCTCCTATCATCCCAAATGAACACGACACTGATTTGACTTCTTGTTGTCGATATTTATTTCCAGTAAATCTAGATGTCGCTTCTCGGCTATTTCCCGAAGAGGCTTGAACTCGAACTTTAGCGAATTCTATTTTTTTCGCTTTTTTGATTATTAAGTTAGCACCAGTAGGTGTTGCGGTCAAAACGCGCTTACCCGTTGCGCCGATAATTGCTGAAACTAAAGTAGTAATCAAAGAAGTTTCGTTTTCTTCGTTGGGCGTCGCAGGGTCGTCGGGAGGTGCTAACACTTTTGTCTCATACCAGAAGTTTGCACTCGTTCCAAATGGCTTAATGTATCCAACCTGTCGCCCAATGTTAGTCCTTAGCCCAAGCCGGCTTGTTTTGTATGCAGCCTTCTTGGCTGGCCCATCTAGTTTTCTCCATGCCTCTAGCTTATTTTTTGCTGCTAAAAGCTCTTCTGCGCGATTAATATCAGAATATCTACCCATAGGTTTTGTTGTCTCAATTGTTTGTTTACACGATTATTGTAACCCTTTAATTATCCGTGATTGTCTTTGTATTGTTTTACCGAAACCTATAGGGTTTAAAAATTTATTAGCTTATACTAAAATTACTCACCTTGACTTTATTATTTTTTATGGCAACCCGAAAGCAACCTGCACCTAAACCAGAAAATTTAAAACTTACCAATGAAGAGCCATCTTTACTCTTTGCGATCCAAGAGATTGTTAGAACTGGCGGAATTGATTGGGATGAATGGTGGAATGAGTGGAAGCGCGGTATTCCTAACCGAGACCAAAAAGTTACTAATTTTAGAATATCTGATTGGATTACACCTAAATATTTAGAACTTACTCAGTCGGACAGTGAGTCGGGGGTACGCCATATTGAATATTTTCCTGATAGAGACAACGAATCAGAGAGCTATATGCTTTCCGGTACAACTCGCGACTTGATAGCGCATATTATTGCTATCGGCTACCAGAAAGGAAGCGATGGCAGTAGTTTTAGCGGCAAAAACAGCAAGCCACCTTTAAAAGGTTTTCCGCTAATTGAGCTTTATTTTATAAGTGAAGACAGAAAAGTAGGGCTTAAATGGCTGCGGCTATCGGGTTACACCGATGATGTCAAAATCTCTCAAGCCAAACTAGCTGAACAGGTAACGCCCGCTGATATAAAACGCTGGGCAACTAAAATAAAAACTATTTTTGGAGACACAAATTATTTGTGGAAAAAGGGTAAAAATTGTTTATCTTATTCTGGACAAATGGCACGACTACAGGGATTAGAGGGATATGCTTATGTAAGAAACGAAGAAGACGGTATAGCATTATTTACAGCTATGCTAAAAATAATTGACAAAACTCCTGATAAAGATGGGTTCAATTATTCTGGTAGCACTTCTAAGACTAAATACGCAAAACAAACTAAACCAATAATTATTGCTGGTACGTCTGTTAAGCCTGACGAAAAAAGACCAATTGCAGATTGCGTATTCGACCACGCGGTTCTTAAACTCCCACTTATGAATAAACCTATTCCCTTAGTCAAAAAGAATGTTATCTTATACAAGTAGTCTCATTTCCTAAAGTAGGGAGCTAAAGTAGGGACTTACTTTTAAAAATATGGCAACAATAACACCGGGAACAGGCAGTACAATTAATGCCACCACAATCCAAGGTCAACTTTGGCAACTGGTACATTTGTACCAAAACGCTGAACGGGTAGACACCGAGTCTACAAATAGATTTGAATCCACAAAAGATGATTCCTTTGTGATGGACGGCAAATTTACTATTCCGGGTAATCTTATCTGGACGCCCGC
>NZ_JAEQCI010000222.1:0-4134 GCF_020738565.1 Microcoleus sp. PH2017_12_PCY_D_A
CAAGCCTGACAAGGACTTGATCTGACGAAGTGACATACTTTTTCAATTTATTTGACTGATTTAGCTATTGATTTAGCATACCAAGTAAGGAAGAACCAAAAATCAGGACTAAAGTCCTTACTACGAACCTAATAGTGTCCGGCGCGCAAAGCAGCGACTTTTAATATTTTGTATAAAATTAAGAATTGTAGCATTTTTTTTTAATGGGTCTTAAAACAGCGCGCTAAAATCAGATTTTACACAACTTCCGCGCCGCCGAATATAATGTATCAAGACAGGCATTTTCCCAGCCCAAACAACAGAAATTTAAAAAAGAGAATACGATGTCAAATGCCATGATGGTAATTTTCCCTTATCGCGAACAGTACACCTGGGTTTTTGACGACAAACGAGCTGGACTTGTCCGAGAACCATTTGTTCAGGGCGTCCCCGAAATGATTAACGTGCTCGTCGCAGACATTCCCAATGCCGAAACAGGTTTCCGACTCTTATTTTCAGCCAATCCATTTCCCGGATATCAAGCAGAAATGGTGTGGTTTAAAGCAGAATACGGCGGTAACTGGTATCGGTGGGAAGCGAAAAATCTCGAAGGCTGGCTGTGTCCGGCTTTGTTCAAATACTTTCCTGAAGCAGGGCCCAAGTTTTACTGCAAAGCTGAAAAAATGTAATAATCAACAGCAAGTAAATGAAAAACTGGTCAATCTTTAAAAGAAACTTTGTTAAACCAGTCGATCGCGAATCTAGAAAAAATCCCAAATTAGCACTATGTATATTGGGGCTACTTGTGCTAATTTTTACAGCAGCCATCTCCGCAGCAATCGGGGCAATTACCGCCCTGTTAGCCCCCGTGGAGCCGCCAATTATCAGTAGAGTCCTAGACGCTACAGGCTTTAACTATACATCCAACCGCTCTGGATACCGCCTGTCGCGGCCTGTTAATATATTGATTCTGGGGATTGACCGCGTGCCCAAAGCGGCCGCCAATTCCCGCAATATTTTTAACGGCCGCAGCGATACAATACTCTTATTTCACCTCGATCCTAGAGATAAATCTATTAGTTTGCTTTCAATTCCGCGAGATACAAAAGTCGAAATTCCCGGAATTCGCTTCAGCAAAATTAACGAAGCAAATGCTAGAGGAGGAGCAGTTTTGGCGGCGCGATTGGTGAGCACTATCGCGAACAATGCGACAATTGAAAGATACGTGCGAGTCAGCAGCGGTGCGTTTCGGGAATTAGTCGATTTGTTGGACGGAGTTGAGGTATTTGTACCTCGGGCGATGTCCTATACAGATAGAGCGCAAAAGTTAAGTATAAATTTAGCACAGGGATGGCAAACTCTCAACGGAGAACAAGCAGAACAATTGGCTCGATTTCGCAACGACGGTTTGGGAGATATCGGGCGCATTCAGCGACAGCAATCTTTAATTCAAGCTATTCGCAACCGCCTCGCAAGTCCATCAGTATTGGTGCGATTGCCGCAAATTGTGCGATTGATGCAAAAATATGTGGATACAAACCTAAATTTTGAGGAAATATTGACGATCGCAAATTTTGGTTTGCAATTGGAGCGAGATAATTTTAAAATGGTGATGTTACCGGGACGCTCTAGCTCATCGCAAGGGGATTTGAGGAGTTATTGGATTTTAGATGCTGCTGGGCGCGATCGAATTATGACCCAATATTTCAAGCAAGGTGCCGCTGATTTTGCCCAAGAGCGAATTCGCAATCCCAGCCAGCCAGTTTCGCCCGCCAACCTCAAAATCGCCGTCCAAAACGCTTCTAGCAACCCAAAAACCGCCAAAACCGTCGCTAGCTTTCTCCGAAAAAAGGGCTTTGATAATGTATCTGTAGTCAAGGATTGGCCCGACAAACAGCGTCAAAGTCAAATTATTGTGCAGCAAGGCGATTTAGAAGCAGCGAATCTTCTGCAAAAAGCGATCGGCGACGGTAAAATAGAAGCATCTTCTACTGGT
Source organism: Microcoleus sp. PH2017_12_PCY_D_A (assembly GCF_020738565.1). Taxonomy (NCBI): domain Bacteria; kingdom Bacillati; phylum Cyanobacteriota; class Cyanophyceae; order Oscillatoriales; family Microcoleaceae; genus Microcoleus; species Microcoleus sp. PH2017_12_PCY_D_A. Next base: position 1,976 of record NZ_JAEQCI010000222.1, read on the forward strand.
GAAATCGAATCTGACTTGACACTTCGCGTCGGCGAAGATTGGATCAAGCGATTTTAATTAGTCAAAAATGTTTGTAGTGAGGACTTTAGTCCTCTGATTTTTATGAGGACTAAAGTCCTCACTACAAACCGATTTTATGGTTGTTGTTATGTTCGGACATAATATCATTAGTTATTAGTTAATTACCATGAGTGCAACATCTGTGAAAAGTATATTCCGAATAGTCCTGAGCATAATTTTAAGTGTAGTGTTGGCCTTTGGATGGGTGCTGCTGAGCGCTACTCCGGCATTTGCGCTGCCGAAAGCCAATATTAATTACACAAATATTAATTTGTCCGATCGCGATTTTTCCAACTCAGACTTAGCCGGGGGAACATTCGTCGCCGCCGAGATGCGGGGAACCAACTTTCAAGGCGCTGATTTAACCAATGCGATTTTAACTAAGGGAGTTTTGTGGAAGGCCAACTTGTCAGGCGCAAATCTCTCCGGTGCTTTAGCCGATAGAATTACATTCGACGGCGCTAATTTGACGAATGCTAATTTCACCGAAGCAATTATGACTCGAAGTCGTTTTTTTGATGCTGCCATTTCCGGCGCTGATTTTACCGACGCAATTATCGATGCTTATCAAGTAACAATGATGTGCGAAAAAGCAGATGGTGTCAATCCCGTGACGGGAGTTTCTACGCGAGAAAGTCTGGGATGTCCGTAGAAATTCAAAGTTAGATAAATTATGAGGGGCGAGAAACCGGGTTTCTATGAGTTTTTTGGTTGAGTAACAAAAAATCTACAAAGAAACCCGGTTTCTGAGTTCAACCTGCATCCGTTACATCCGTTACATCCGTTACATCCGTTACATCCGCTACAAAATCCGCTGCCGAACTTCCTTCTACCGAGCGCTACAAATGCCTGTATTTGCAGTACCCAATACCAAGTCAGAATTCAACAACAAATCTAAATCGGTGTCGGGATTAACTGCATACAAATCAACTTTATCTCTACCCAAAAATACTCCTACCAAAGTGCCGATTCCCGCACCGCCGAGCACCTCTTCAGTTGCGATCGCCCGATCGCCCGTAACTCCTGCGATTGCCGCCGCCGCTGCTGCACCCAAAGCCGTGTTCTTAATCAGATTACCAACATTCACGCCCTTAGTCACAGTTTCTTTCCGAGTAATCACCTGCGAAGTAGCATTCAAAGGCACTCTGCTACCGTTGATGATACTCAATTCTTGCGCCACAAACTGAACGCCCTCAGCAGTCGATCGCAATTCGCCGCTAATTTTCGAGCCCTCGGGTATCATAACCTTGCCATTATTACCTGCGATATCCGCAGCCACAGTCAGCGTAATCGGAGACTTGTCCTTGGGGGCGAGCAAAATTTTGCCTTTTGCGTACTCGATAGGAATAGTCACCCCGCTAGGAATTTTCACAGCAACACTTTAGCCAATATCAATCTTAGCAATGTAAGGAGAATTAATTGCTCTTGCTTGATTGGTACTGACTAATGTTTGATAGATAAAAGCAGCTACTTCAGCCCGCGTGGCTGACTGGTTGGGTTTGAGAGATTTAGGATTGGGATAGCTGACAACCAACTGTTTTTCAGTAGCAGCAGCAACGCTTTTGACAGCATAACTTTGAATTTCACCCGCATCATTATAGTAGCTGAGAACATCTTGAAAATTGCAAGTAGGTTCATAGCCCAGTCCGTTATTTAAAGCGACTACAACTTGAACGCGAGGAATTTGCTGTGATGGCCTGAAAACATTGCCGGGATAGCCAGACATCCATCCCATTTCATAAGCTTCGGCGATCGCCCCCCGCGCCCAAAAATTAGACGGAACATCGACAAAACCTACAGCAGCGCGAGTTTTCGCCTTTTTCACCGGATCGTTGCCGCGAATTCTGCCCGCGTTACCAGTGCATCCGGGCGGAAAGTGCGATCGGGAAAACCTTTAATAATTCCTCTTTGTGAGAAATCTTGATATAATCCTGCTATACTGCTTTACAGCTTCAATCTAACTATGCACATGATTCGGTTTTCGGATATTTGCTAGAAACCTGATAGAAATCCCAAACCCTTACAGAACGTTGAAAACAGAATATGCAAGCCAAAAGCAATCACATCCCAGAGACCATTAAAGTGCAATCCGACAATGG
>NZ_JAEQCI010000223.1:0-4127 GCF_020738565.1 Microcoleus sp. PH2017_12_PCY_D_A
ATTCAGAAAATCATTGCCTAAGCTTCCATCGAGGGTGTCAGTGCCACTGTCGCCAATCAGGGAGTCATTCCCCCCACCTCCACTGAGGCTGTCGTTTCCATCACCGCCTAGCAAGGTGTCATTACCATCTAAGCCACTGAGGGTGTCATTGCCGCCCAGGGCAGAAATATTGTCATTGTCTGGCGTGCCGCCGATCAGAGTGTCACTTGACGATGTACTGAAAATTACTGCCATCTTTTTTCCTGCTTAGTAATAACAGGCGAGGGCGATTTTGACATCTGCACCAAGCCTTATTTCTGTATCAGGGCTTTTCCTCAAAAATTATGCAATTTTTCAAACTTTTTTTTGTGCGACAATTTTTGTGGAATTTGCGCCAAAAGATGTTATTGTTTCTATCTGCATATTTGAACGATCGACACAATCTCTAAATACGCACATATCAATTAAAAGAATTTAGCAACGAGAGCGCCCGATCGCGATCGACACAGCACGAGGAAACGGCAGTGCTATCTCCTTATTTCGATCGCACCACAAAAGAATTCGATTGCCAACTGCCAACTGCCAACTGACTACTGACTGCTAACTTTCACCCGATCGCCATCCTTAAGATAACCCGCCCCAGCAACAACCACTTTATCGCCCGCCTTCAGCCCCTTCTTAATCTGAACCCGAGCACTCGTCAAATCACCAACCGCCCCCCCAGTAATCTCTCCAACTTCCACAGGTTGAGCCTGCACCTTATCCTCGCCCACAAGTTTGTAAACAATAGAAGTGCCGTCAGACTGAGGTAAAATAGCCTTAGCAGGAACTTTCAAACCTTGAGCCGTCGCCGTCGAAATCGAGGCGCGCAAAAACATTCCCGATCGCAAAAACTCGCTTGCCGGCAAATCAATCTTCACCGTAGCCTGCCGATTTTGCGGGTCAACTAACGGCGAAATCTCTCGCACAGTTCCCGACAACTTAATCCGCTTATCAGAATCCGAAGTAATCTGCACCGCCGTTCCCGGCTTAACTTGAGAAACCTGAGTTTCCGGTACTTTTAATTGCAGTTCCAGCTTGTTTCCTCGAATAATCGAAAATAGTTTTTGACTTCCCGAAGAAACATCACCAACTCGACCAATTCTTTCCGATACAATACCGCTGTCCGGCGCTCGGACAATTGTTTGTTCCAATTGAGTTTGTAACTGTTGGACTTGTGCATTATTGCTGCGGACACCTGCTGCGTTGTTTCCCACATTTGCTCGGGCGCTGCTGACAGTTGCGGCCGCCGTATTCACCTTAGCTCGGGCGCTGCTGAGGGCGGCTCGCGCGGTACTGATATTAGCTTCGGCATTAGCTACTTTAGCTCGAGCCGATCGCACTTCTTCCGCCGCTTTGTTCTGTTCTTCCAAAGCTCTATTCAAATCAGCCTTAGCCTTATTCACATCTTGAGCAGCAGTTTCGCGCTCGGTTTTGCGCTTTTCCAAATCTTGCTGGCTAATTACTCCCTGAGCAGCCAAATTTTGGGTGCGACTTACTTCTCTTTGGGCTTGAGCTAATTTAGCTTGAGCCGAAGCAATGCCAGCCTTAGCCTGCTCGACACCAGCTTTAGCTTGATTCACGCCAGCTTCAGCTTGGCCTACACCTGTTTTGGACTGCGCTGCGTCAGCGATGGCTTTTTCAACACCTGCTTGGGCTTGAGCAACGCCTGCTTGGGCTTCTTGTTGCGCTGACTGAGCTTGCTGCACCTGAGCTTCGGCTTGTTCTACCGTGGAATCGGCCGATTGTACTTTAGCAGCGGCTGCGGCAATTTGCGATCGCAACACCGAATCATCCAAAACCGCCATCACCTGACCTTTTTCTACCGCATCCCCTTCCTTCACCAAAACCTGCTTGATTTGCAAACCGTTGGCTTGCGGCAGCACCGGCAGCAAATCGTAGGGGGCCACAGTCCCCGTCGCTTCCAGAGTTTGAGCTACTTCTGCCGATTCCACAGGCGCCACCGTCACAGTTTGAGCCGTCGCCTGCTGAGCCACCGCTGGCGCTGTAACAGCAGGAGGCGCCTTTTTTCCCGAAACTAAGTGTACCCCCGCCAGCGTTGCAGCTACGCCAATTCCGACGCCCGCCAACAATGCAGGCCACCGAATTCCTTTGCTGGGCCCTACTTCTGGCTCTTCTGGTTCCCAAACTTCTGATTGTTCGTCTGGAACTTCTAAGGCTATTTCTCGCTCATCTTCCTCTGGCGAGAATTGCCAGCGAGATTTGTCTGACACCCCACTTTCAGGCGCATCGACTGCTGAGTTCCTGTTGCGCCCGCTCTGCACGGGGGAAAGCGGTTGTTGTTCTTCCGCTTCTGAAAAAACTTGATTGGTCACGGTAGTTCCTCCCGCCGGTTTGAGCCTTGGGTTTTTTATATTGTAAAGAAAGATTGCGGTTTTAAATGTTCATATCATTGTAGCGGAGACCGTCAGCAATACCGCGTCCTCCTTTTGGGTGAGTGTGGCGCAATTTCGATTCGCTTTGGGTGCGGGTTCTCAGTTAAGGAAGAAGCCCGATGGAAGAAACTTTGAAATACTAATTTTCTCCCCAGACAATGCTTTTCGACCCATGCCCTAGGCCCTAGGCCCTAGGCCCTAGGCCCGTACAGGTTTTATCCGCAATTAACTTGATATAATCTATACTCTAATATGTGTGTTGTATAATACGGCACAGCAGCCAAAAAAATGTGCCAGTTTAATTGACAAAATCACAATGAATAGTGTATTTACTCCCGTCCAACAGTTTCTAATTACTTGGTTGCTAGTGCTAGTGACAGGATGGTTTACCCTGACTGCTATCAATTATGTTGGGGAACTGGTCAGCATTTTAGTAACAGCGGGACTCATTGCATTTTTATTAAATTATGCAGTAATTAGACTGCAAGTATTTTTGCCGCGGGGATTAGCTGCGGGGCTAGTTTATCTAACTGCCGGTGTGGTAGTAGTAGTCATCGGTCTAACTATTGTACCGCCAGTGTTCAGTCAAGCGAGGCAGTTGGGGGTGAGGTTCCCGGACTTGCTGGAGTCGGCGCGGCAGCAGTTAGGCGAATTTCAAGCGTGGAGTGCCGATCGCAATTTGCCCTTTGACGTGCAAATATTAGAACAGCAACTGTCAGCGAAAGTGCAGGAGCAAGTACAGGCGATCGCAGGTACAAGTTTAGGCTTAGTTCTAGGCACTGTCAACTGGTTTCTCGACTTAACTCTAATTCTGGTAATTTCATTTTATATGCTCCTAGACGGCCAAAGAGTATGGCAGAGTTTGACCAGCATTTTTTCGCCGGATATTCGCTATGTTTTAACCGATACTTTGCAGCGAAACCTCCAGCGATTTGTCTCGGGACAGTTATTGCTGGGACTCTTTATGGCGCTGTCGCTAACTCTCGCTTTTTGGTGGCTGCAAGTGCCGTTTTTTCTGTTGTTTGCCGTGTTTATCGGATTGACAGAAATAATTCCCTTTATCGGAGCGACGCTGGGCATTGGCACTGTTAGTATAATTGTAGCGTTTATCGATTGGTGGCTGGCGCTGCAAGTGTTGGTAGTGGCGATCGGCCTCCAGCAAATCAAGGATAATTTAGTAGCACCCCGAATCATGGGCAATCTCACGGGGTTGAGTCCGGTAATTATTTTTACAGCCTTGCTCTTAGGAGGTAGAGTGGGAGGATTGTTGGGAGTTATCCTGGCAATTCCGCTAACTGGGGTAGTCAAAAGTATCGTGGAAATTGTACTCAATCCCAAATTACCTCCGCAAACAGGTTCGTTTTTCTACAATCCTTTTAGCGGGGAAGAATTGGGGAAAATTGGCGAAAATGAAAATAGAATAATTTTGGTAGCAGATGAAAAAAAATAGTTTAAGGTTCGTAGTAAGGACTTCAGTCCGTAAAAATTTTATTAGTAACGAATTCAGCTCTTGCTACTGATTCCCTTAAAAATAGTTTAAGGTTTGTAGTAAGGACTTCAGTCCTCAAAAATTTTATTAGTAAGGAATTCAGCCCTTGCTACTGATTCCGTTAAGGAAGGACTAAAGTCCTTACTACGAACCTGGAAGGACTAAAGTCCTTACTACGAACCTGGAAGGACTAAAGTCCTTACTACGAACCTGGAAGGACTAAA
>NZ_JAEQCI010000033.1:0-105897 GCF_020738565.1 Microcoleus sp. PH2017_12_PCY_D_A
CATAAGCTTTTAAATGAAGGAGGATTGATTATCAAATGGGGACGAAAACTCAAAAACAAAGGAAATGCCGTTATCACAATTTAAATGCGAAACAGCTTAGCAATATCTCCAGCCTATACTTCTCAAACGTGTCACTGCTGCCTGCATATTGGTTGGCGTTCCGAGAAAAAGTTTAAATGTGATAATTGTAACTGGTCGGGTGATGCCGACGTCAACGGAGCAAAGATGATAAGTCTTGTGGGGGCTTCTGTAAACAGCCCCAGAGGTTCGGGTTATTTGTGTTGTTTGCTCAATACAAATAGCTCAGGGCTACTTAAAAGCCCCGCCATTCTAGGGCTGGGGTAGTTTACAACTCCCAACTTTTGAAAATATACATTATTTATTCATGAGTATTTTGACTCACAACTCAAAACTGCTCGCTCCAGTTCCGGACGCACTCCAACTCTCATAAACCGAGTTTTTTAACTCTTGTCGAGGCTTTGAACAAAGTATAGGGATTAAACAACCCGTTTCTGCGCCAGCAACTGAACTTTTACTCAAAACTTCCTCGCTCCCCCCCTTGTCAAGAAGCCCTCACCATCCGACACTGGACTTGGAGAGTTCATAGATCCTAGGGAGAAAGTTCCTTGAAAAAAGTCTTAGCCATCATCCTCGGTGGCGGTGTCGGCACCCGCCTTTACCCCCTAACCAAACTGCGAGCCAAACCCGCAGTTCCCCTTGCAGGTAAATATCGCCTCATCGATATTCCTGTCAGCAACTGCATCAACTCCGAAATAGTCAAAATCTACGTCCTCACCCAATTCAACTCGGCATCCCTCAACCGGCACATCTCTCGCACTTACCAGTTTTCTGGCTTCACCGAGGGATTTGTCGAGGTACTCGCCGCCCAGCAAACTCAGGAAAACCCCAACTGGTTTCAAGGGACAGCCGACGCAGTTCGCCAATATCTCTCGCTGCTAGAACAGTGGGACGTTGACGAATACTTGATTCTGTCAGGCGACCACCTCTACCGCATGGACTACCAAAAGTTTGTGGATAGACACCGCGAAACCAACGCCGATATCACCCTCTCGGTTTTGCCAATGGACGAGAAGCGGGCCTCGGATTTTGGTTTGATGAAAATCGACGACAACGGACGCATTATTTCTTTCAGCGAAAAGCCAAAAGGCGATGCGCTCAAACAAATGCAGGTGGATACGACTAAACTGGGACTGACAGCGCAGCAGGCTCAGGAAAGTCCTTACATTGCTTCGATGGGGATTTACGTCTTCAAAAAAGAAGTTCTGATTAAACTCCTTAAAGAATCTCCCAACCAAACTGATTTTGGTAAAGAGATTATTCCAGCTTCTTCAAAAGACCACAACGTTCAAGCTTATTTGTTTGACGATTATTGGGAAGATATCGGAACCATTGAGGCTTTTTACGATGCTAACTTGGCGCTGACAAAACAGCCTAAGCCTCCTTTCAGTTTCTACGATGAAAATGCGCCGATTTACACTCGCCCGCGTTTCTTGCCGCCGACTAAGCTTTTAGATACTCACGTGACGGAATCAATTATTGCTGAAGGCTGCATTCTCAAACAGTGCCGGATCGACCATTCTGTGTTGGGAGTTCGAGCGCGCATTGAAGCTGGATGTACGATTCAAGATAGCCTGCTTATGGGTGCTGACTTCTACGAACCCGACGCGGAACGCCATTCGAGTTTGGATCACGGTGGCGTCGCCCTCGGTATCGGTGCAGATACTACAATTCGCCGCGCGATTGTGGACAAAAATGCCCGCATCGGCCGAAACGTTCAAATCATTAATAAAGACCGAGTGGAAGAAGCTAACCGCGAAAACCAAGGTTTTTACATCCGCAGCGGCATTGTCGTAGTCCTGAAAAACGCCACGATTCCTGATGGAACTATCATTTAGTTATTAGTCATTAGTCATTAGTCGTCAGTCATTAGTTTTTTAAGTTAAAATCTGTTATCTGCCAGCCAGTGACTGATGATAAATAAATAAATTAGTGACAGATTACCAATGACCGATGACTGATGGCTGATGACGAAATTATTTTTTTTAGTGGATTATTAATGGCAACTGCTGGTGCAAGGCTGTCGAAATATTTGGCTTGATTCAAACTCAGGCGCATTAGTAAGGGACAGTCTCTGTGACGGTCTGCGGTGATACAGGTATGTTCGATCGCCTGCGTCTGGCGGATTGCTTCTGATTCTTGTATTTGCGATCGTAGCACGACTGACAAATGCGCTGCCCGTTTCTGAGCACCACACAACTCTCGGAACTATCTTTCCAATCGTCGCAGCAGCCGCAAGGCCAACTTAGCAAATAATTCATGATATTATCACCCTCGTAACGTTAATAAGTTATTGAGTTACTATTTTATCTTAATTTTTCTCAAAGTGTGTGTTCTAGTTAACAGACAGCAGACTGATTATGTTATATTGTTGTGACTAAAATTTATGTAGGTGCTGTTAAAATAAAAAAGTATAGCAGCAGTAGGGAAGAAAAAAATATATCGAAAGCTTGTTGAATTAATCCGCGCTTCATGGTATAATTTCGTCAAAATTAAGGTAGCAAATTGGACGGGAGTTGCTGATGAGAACGTGCTAGGATGTGCATTGAGCGAAAAGCTAGATAAAGAAAAGTTCGATCGCGAACCGGCAACGCAAAAAAGACCCAAAAAAGATCGATCGTCAGTGTGAGTCAACCGGACGGGCGATCGCGCCCACAACCGCAGCAGCTTTTTCCTGGGGGCCTCAGCTCTCACGTGCTCTCGCCACCGCGCCAAAATCCCGAAGCTGCCAACACCTCAAAATCTCCAACAGCAGCGGGGTGCGGAAATTGCGATGTCCCGCAAGCAACAACCGAACTCGATCGAGTCCAAAACTTTGATAACCTATAATTTGAAGAAGGAAGAAGGAAGAAGTCCGATGGAAGTCGGAAGAGGCGCAACGCGAGAACGTCCTCACCGTCGGGCGCCGTTGCTATAATTAGCCATCCTGCTAATTTGGGATTTATTCTTTCTAACAACTAACAACTAACAATTAACAACTAACAACTAACAACTAATAAAGAGAGGATTACTTAATGGCTGCAACAGATTTTAAAGACTATTACGCTATTTTGGGACTAAACAAAACCGCCAGCTCTGACGAAATTAAAAAAACTTTTCGCAAACTAGCCCGGAAATATCACCCGGACATGAACCCGGGGAACAAAGAAGCCGAAGCTCGTTTTAAAGAAGTAAACGAAGCTTACGAAGTGCTTTCCGATCCAGAAAAACGCAAAAAATACGACCAATACGGTCAATACTGGAAGCAAGCGGCTGCAGCTCCCAGCGGATGGCCGGGCGGCGGGGCAGGTACGAATGTAGACTTTGGCGGCGTTGACTTCAGCCAGTACGGCAGTTTTGACGAATTTATCAATGCCTTGCTGGGGCGCGCAGCTAGCAGTGCGGGTAGTAGCAGCAGCCGCAGCAGCAAGTGGAATTACAGCAGCCAGCGCACCAGCACCGGCGGGCCTGCGGGTTTTGGCGGATTTGAAGATTTCGCTGGCTACGATAACCGCAGCGCTGGAGGCACTCGCGACACTGAGGTGACAATTTCCCTGACTCTGGGGGAAGCATTTCGGGGAACTTCCAAGCGAGTCGCTACTGGTGAAGTTTCTATTCCTGCGGGAGTGAAAACTGGCAGCAAAATTCGGGTGAAAGGCAAAGGTCAAGTTGACCCGTACACGAAGCAGCAGGGAGATTTGTACCTGAAGTTAGAAGTTTTGCCTCACGCTTTCTTCCAGTTTGAGGGTGAGAATTTGGTCTGCGAAGTGCCGATAACTCCCGATGAAGCGGTTTTGGGAGCTTCTATTGAAGTGCCGGCGCCTGAAGGTACGATCGTTGTAAAATTTCCGGCGGGAATGCGATCCGGCCAGTCTTTGCGGTTGCGGGGGAAGGGATGGCCGAAACCGAAGAAAGATGAACGCACGGATTTGTTGGTCAAAGTGGCGATCGTCCCACCGAAAGAACTCACCGTCGAGGAACGCGAATGCTACGAGAAAATCAAGGCGAATCGCACTTTTAATCCCCGCAGCACTTTAAACCAGATGGCACTTTAATCTTAATTCTGAGAAGCAACTGGTGCGATCGGCTAATACCGCTTAGAAAAAAGGTTGCTACAAGAAACTTGTTGAGTTTGTTTCGTTGGCCCAATGTGTAAGGTGCGTCGCTATTAGATTGTAGATAAAATGCCAGAGATTGCACAATGGCGGCACACCCTACGACTACTGTTGTATGATGAGAGAAAAAATGGTTTTACTCATCGCTAGCTTTTAGCTGACTGGGCTGGCGACCTTGCTTGATGTTAATGCTAATTTTTTTAGCTCCTTTCTTCTCCAAATCTTTGATGTAGCTGCTCGTATTATTAGAAGCTTCATCCTTGGTTTCGTAGGGGCCAAAGTAATAGGTGCGCTTGGGCGAATCTGTGTCAACTTCTACCCACCACTCGCGACCTCTACTGCCGCCAATCGGTTGAGTTAGTATCCAGAAAGCAGCGATGTACATAGCGAATATATAAAGTCCGAACATAGTAGCTATCTCCGAAGTCAAGTAGTTTTTACTGTTCTTAAATTAGCCGGACAAATAGCTCGATGGGATCGTCCTCAGTGCTGATTTTGCCTCCGTAATTGTTGAGAGTCAATGCTGGCTAGCATCAGCATTTTGGTGGAGAAGAGGGAGAGTTGTAATCTGCCTATAGAAAAAAACGCCAATCAAGAACTAGAATAAAACGATGCTTAATTTTATTGTTGAGGCTTGAGTTATAGCAACCACGCCCGACGATGAGGAAGCTCTTAATTGCTGAAACCGTTGCGGAAGATTTTGTCTTCCTTCTTATGATTTATATTTCTCTTTTTCGATAATTGAAAACTCAAACAGAACTGATATTAGATACGATTTTGTTTGTAGCGCGGACTTAAGTCCGCTCTTTGGCTGCGGACTTAAGTCCGCACTACAAACCGTTTTTGCTCTCTGGCTGCGGACAGTTTTGTTTGTAGCGCGGACTTAAGTCCGCTCTCTGGCTGCGGACTCAAGTCCGCACTACGAACCGTTTTTGTTATTAAGCAGTGATACTCTCTGAGAATTCACTTTCGCAAATAGTGAGATCCGAAGGCTGACACCGTTTGATGCGAATGCTAACTCTTTTGGCTCCCTCGCTTTCCAAGTCTTCGATGTAGCCTGGAGTATTGCTGGATGCTTCTTTGTCTGTGTCGAAGGGGCCAAAATAGTAGGTACAGTGGGGGAAATCTGTGATGATTTCTACCCACCATTTCTCCGGGCTGCGGCGGCTGGGCCCGGCAAATACGGACAAGACTGCGAGGTAGAGACCAAATAAATAAAATCCAAGCATTTTTCCTCTTTATAGGCTATTTATTTTTTAATAGGACTTGCGTCCTCGGGACTCTCATTTACCGGGTTCTCCAATCTTCGCGATCGCCCTTTACTCCTAAATTTCCTTCCTCACACCCGGTTGCTGTCTCCAAGACACTCTAACTTTATCAAGACTATTTGGGCGATCGCCTCAACCTGAGTGCTGATTTTGAGGCGAGATCTAGAATCTCCGTGAATCAGCTACTTTGCACAGGTACGTTGTTGCGCTTGAGCGCTCTATGAAAGAGCGCTCAAGCGCAACAACGTACTTAACAATTAGTCCGCTTAGTTCGGGAAATACGCCAAAAGACAGAGAGTTTTTAGGCTAGCAACGCCACAGCTTCAAAACTGTGGCTAAAATAGCAAAACCCGCCGGGGCGGGTTGTTTTGTTAAGCTATAAAATTTTTCCAACCAATCAGATTTGTAGACCAAGCTCAGCAGGCTGAGGCTTATCGCTTGCCTTTGGGGAACTGTTCGATGCCAGCCCAACCGTAAAAAACCAGCTCGTCGTTTTGAACTCGACAGCGGTCTACTCGCAGTTGAGTGCCTTCTAAGGCAAATTTGTCCAAGTCTAGCAAGTTATTTACGTGGGCAATTATAGCTTGAGCCAAGTCTATTGCTTGCCCGTCACCGCCGTAAGTAACGCTGACAAATTGGATTTTGCGTCGGTCTTCTACTTGCAATTGAGCTGTAATATCTATTTTGACTGGTTCGCTGTCCTGGCCGATCGTAATTTCGGACTGAAGCCGAATTGATTTGTCTGTTCCGAAGCTGACTTCAGTGTTTAGAAAGTGCAGAGATTGCTCTTGGTATTTCAGCTTTTGGAGTTTTTCAACTACAAAAGGTGTATTGAATGAGGTGGTTAAATCCGATCGGCTTAATACTACTCGCATATTTGCCTGGGTAGGCTGCCGCAATTTAACTTGACCTGCAAAAATCGCCCCAAAATCAATGGAGAGTGCTTGCAAGTAGAGTTCCATCACTTCTATGCGGAGGCCGTTGTACATTAACATACCTTTGCCAACGAAGTCGAAACCGTCGATGCTTCCCTGCAAGAGTTTGGCCACAGGTTCGACTCGGATGTTGGCTTCTGCCTTTTCAGAACGTTTGAATAAGGCTGCGATCGCAGCTCCTGCTACTTTGCTGACAAGGCGATCGCCACTTTGACCTTGAAAGGATGTACCGCTAAACAAAGCTGCTACCATTGATTCGTTTGCTCATCTACAGTCGCTATTATAACCTCTCATTAAGAAATGTTAAAATAGCTTGTGCTTATTCACTTTATAAGCACATCTTGTTATTTTTGTCGGCCTTGAAAGTAACACTTCGACTACGCTCAGTGCACCGCATTTTTGAAATTTAAGGGCTCAGGGGCGTGCCTTGGAGACAAGCTCGATCGAGAATTGCTCCATCCCAGACGGTTTGTTCGATCGCCGCACAGAGCAAATTAGCCCCCGTCAGGTTAGCACCGCGCAGTACGGCTCCATTCAGGATAGCTTCTTCCAAGTCAGCTCCCGACAAATCTGCACCGGACAAATTGGCATTGCTCAAATCTGCACTCTGCAAGATGGCGCGAGCCAAGTTAGCGCCGCGCAAATCGGCGCCGCGCAAATCGACACCGCTCAAGTCCAAATTGCCGATCGAGGCCGCCGTCAAAAAAGCACCCCCAAAACTTGCATCGCGCACCAAAGCATTAGCAAAGGAAGCACCGCGCAAGTCAGCATTCCGAAAATCTGCGCCGCGCAAGTCAGCACCGCTCAAGTCAGCACCGCGAAGGTTTGCTCGCAGTACCGCCCGCTGCAAGTTAGCACCGGCGAGATTAGCTCCTGTCAAGTTGGCTTGAGATAAGTCGGCACCGGCGAGTTCGGCTCCCGCTAAGTCGGCGCCAGCTAAATCCATGCCCGCCAATATATGAATTTTGCCTTGGCGTATGGCTTCGAGGTCATTAGTCATTGGTTTTTAGTCATTAGTCATTAGTCATTAGTCATTGGTCATTAGTCATTAGTCATTAGTCATTAGTCAGTTGTCAGTTGTCGATTACTAGGGTACACGCCGTACACAGAAAATTAGGTTGCGGAATTCGTACTAAATCCGTAGTCCTGACGCACCATACAATAACTGTCCACTGTCCACTGAATTACCGAACTCATTTTATAATGCCGGAGTTGCTGCGGGAGTTCGATCGCCCAACTCTTCCAACCAGATATTTGGCAGTTGGCTGGGGCGCGTGGGTAACTCCATCAAACCCATGTCTGCGAGTCTGACGACATTCCCGAGAGTTTCCACCAAAGCCGGATCGAAGCGAGTACCGGACTGTTCCCGGCACTTTTCCAAAGCTTCGGTCAAACTCAAAGCCGGACGATCGCCCCGCGGTTGAGTCAAATCTTGAAAACAAGCGACTAAGCCCACAATCCGCGAAGCAATGGGTATATCTTCGCCTCGCAAACCCTCGGGTCTGCCACTGCCGTCCCAATTTTCGAGTTTGTGCTTGACAATTTCGGCGACTGGTGCTAGTTCCGGCATTGCTTGCAGGAGTTGGGAACCGATGAAACTGCGATCGCGCCAAAATGCCAGAGTCTGTTGGTCGAATTGATCGGAAGTGCGATCGAATACCTCATTCGGCGCCGACACCAAGCCGACTCGAAACAGCAATCCCGCCAGCCGCAGCCTCCGCAACTGCAAAGCCGGCAAATCCAACAATTGACCCAAAGTTTCCGACAAAGCCGCCACCTGCAAAGAAGCTGTGGGATTTGAGGTGTCGCGTTCGTCTACGCGCTGGGCCATCCGCAGAAAAGCTTGCAGTTTGTTGGCGTTCAAATTGCGGCTGACGCGCAAAGCTTGACCTTCCAATTCCCACAAATCGCGAGTTTGGCGGTTAATTGCCACCATTTGCTGCTGAGAACTTTGCAGGTAAGTGACGATCCGGGTGACTACGCCGCTAATGTCTGCCAGGGGCGGGCCTTTGGTTGCAAGAATTTCGTGATGAATTTCCAGCAAACTGTCGGCTAGAGAGGAATTATAATGTCGCGTTTGTTCTATAAAAATTTCTGCTGCCGCTGACACCAAGGACTGGTCAAACGACCACAAACCGTAGAATTTTCGCTCTGTATCGACTTCTGGCTTGCCTTCTGGTAAGTATTCCTCGGCCGTAAGTTCGCGACAAAGCACCATTGCTTTGTAGGTTGGGGCGAGGATGATTAAATTCCATTCTTGAATTATCGGGTCGAGCTCATCGAGTTCTATTAAAGATACATTTTCTAATTGACCGGTTTTGTGGGTAGCGAAACCGCTGTCGGCGACTGCACCGATGACAACCTGTCGAGAGGCATTAGCAATATCCAGGTAGCGATCGGCTTCTTGCAAATACCATTTTCCCTGCTGAAATGTCACCAAAACCAGCGGTTTGAGTGCGAGATCGTCCCCGCTGCTGGTTTGCAATATGTGGTCTTCTAGGGCGTGACACAGGGCTACTAGGGTGTTTTTGAAGTATACCCCGTAGCTAGAAGGCAGTTTTCCGTCGGGAAGTGTAGCTTGTAGTCTGGCGAGAGTTGATTCTGGATTCATTGCAAAAGGCGGTGCCGGCTCTTAGTGTATTGTAGCGGGCGATCGAGCTTCTCGAAAATTATTTTGCCAAAAATCCGACTTTTTGATTGTTTCTGCCTTTACAACGCACAAAAACGGCGATGTAAGGGCGATCGATCTTGCTGTTGCTATTTATATCGAGCTGAACCACACCGACAGTGATTTCTTGCTCTTCAAAAAAAACTTATTTGAATGCCGATGATTAATTTCGGCAACGAAACTGAAAACCTTCTGTCTTTAGCTGAGTTTTTTTTAGACGAGACACCTGTCGAGAGGAAGACGCTAACTGACTTAGGTATTATCTACTATTTTTTTAACAATATGTAGGTAGGAATTGAAAGCGTGCTCGAACAAAATCGGAGTTTAGGGGAACAGGCGATCGACAAAGTAGCAGAGATTGCTATTGCTAGCAGATTAGACGGCACTGAGATGCTCCCATTATATCTTCTCCAGAGCGCTGAAGCGCAACTACGTACCTAGAATTTATTTCTAATCTTACACCAGTGGTATTCAAGACTGCGTAGATATTTTTTTAATTAAGATTTCTAAAAATAGGACTTGTGCTAAAAATGGAAAATTAAGGACTTTAACTTGCGGCACTCGGGCTGGCAATGACAAAGTTTTCTCATTAATCCACAAGTCCTCACCCAGCTTGTCTTCGTCTAAAGAAAGTTTGTTTTATTTGCCTTTGGACTCAGAAACATCTGCCATCAAATCATCTTTATCAATTTTGGGAACAAAATCAGGCCGTTCTTTGGATTCCCAACCCGGGGGGCGCTTGGAGTTGTACCACGCAATGGAGCCGATACTAACCGCAGCCACAAATCCAACACCAAGAACTGCGATGGGAATCATTAGGTTGTGATCTACCATTAGGTTCAAATCCTTATTTACTGTACTTCTCTAGTATTTTATATGCTATTGGCGATCGCGCAATGTATCGGAAGACTGAAAAATTGAGTGAATTGCAGCCATAATACTTAGAGATTGAAATTAGAGGGCTTGTTTTATGCCGCTGTTGTCGATCGCACTTCTGTTAGCCGCCAGTTTTGCTCTCGGTGCTTTGCCGCTGACTCGCTGGGCGGTGCGGCTGTTGGGCGGTAAAGATTTGAGGCGGTTGGGCACGGGGAATGTTGGCGTGTCGGCTGCTTTTATTCACGGGGGGAAGTTGGCGGGGATTGCTGCGGTGTTGGCGGAAATTGCCAGGGGTATTCTGCCGGTTTTGGCGGGGCGATTTTGGTTTCCTGATTCACCTGCGATCGCGATCGCCCTTTTAATTCCTTTAGTGGCGGCCAGATACGCGATCGCCCGAGGTGGAGGCGTGACTAACGCTGTTTGGGGTCTTTTGGTGTTTTCGCCACCGGTGGCTGTCTCTTCTGGCATTTGGGGGCTGCTGGTGTGGGGTTTGGCACGGCGGTGGTGGCAAAAGGGCGATCGGGCGAGACTCTTTGCTTCCCGCGGAGGCTGTCTGTGCACGCCCATCTGGGTTTGGGTGTGGCGTCAATCTGTGCCGGAATTGTTAGCAGCAGCAGGATTGGGAGTTTTATTAGCTGCAATTAATCTCAGTCAGGGTGATGATATGGCTTTATCTAAATCGGAACAATTGTTTTCTCTCGATGATTCGCTGGATGCTGGAATCTGCGGCGAAAAGGCTGCTAAATTATCTCAGCTAAAACGCGCTGGTTTTAATGTTCCTTCTGGCTGGATTTTGGCATCTTTGAAGGAAGAAGGAAGTTCGGCAGCGGATTTTGTAGCGGATGTAACGGATGGAAGAAATAAGAAAGAAGGCAGTTCGGCAGCGGATTTTGTAGCGGATGGAAGAAAGCAGAAAGAAGGCAGTTCGGCAGCGAGCAATGTACGGGATTTAACGGATGTTAAGAACAAGAAAATAGCCAGAGGAAATAAGGGAAAATCCGATCGCCTTTCCATCAGTAATTCTGTTATCCACAACCTGAAAGCGAAAATTCCCAACCGCATAATTGTGCGCTCTTCGGCAGCGGGAGAAGACGGCGATACGAGTTCCGCCGCCGGACAATATCAAACTATTGGCCCTGTTTTGACTGAAGCAGAATTGCTTGATGCAATTAACCGCTGCTGCCAGTCTTATTGGAGTTCCGAAGCTGTGGCTTACCGCCACCAGCGACAACTCCCCGATACTCAAATGGCTGTTTTGATTCAGCCTTATATTGAGGGCAAAGTTGCGGGAGTCATGTTCAGCCGCAATCCTTTAGACGGCGGTTCCCAGATTATTATTGAAGCTTTGCCGGGAGGTGCGGAATCTGTTGTCGGCGGACAAGTTACTCCGGTGCATTTGGAAATTGATTTTAGCACGCCTGAAACTTTAGAACACAATTTAAGCGAACTTGAAATTAGTTCAATTATTGACAAACAAATTATAGCAGAATTGGTCAAACAAGCGCAAGCAATCGAAGCTTTTTTTCACGGCATCCCGCAGGATATTGAGTGGAGTTGGGATGGGGAAAAAGTTTGGATTTTGCAAAGCCGCCCGATTACTAATTTGCAACCTTTTTGGACTCGCACTATTGCCGCTGAAGTGATTCCTGGTGCAATTCGCCCGCTAACTTGGTCGATTAATCGGCCGCTCACTTGCGGGGTTTGGGGAGAGATTTTTCGGGTGGTTTTGGGCGAGAAAGCTGCTCATCTAAATTTCAACGAAACGGCGACTTTGCTGGGTTCTCACGCCTATTTTAACGCGACTTTGTTGGGCGAAATCTTTCGGATGATGGGATTGCCGGAGCAGGGTTTGGAGTTTTTGCTCCGAGGCCAGAAGATGGGTAAGCCGCCTTTGGGGAAGATTTTGCCCTCTTTACCCGGTTTGTGGCGTCTGGTGCAGCGTGAGCGGGCGCTCAATGCAGATTTTGCGGGCGATCGCAGTTCTATTTTCCTCCCCGCACTGCAAAGTCTTTTGAAGGAAGAAGGAAGTTCGGCAACGGATTATGTAGCGGATTTAACGGATGTCCAGATGTTTGGCAACGAGCAATGTACGGGATTTAACGGATTGATGTTGAGGGAAGAGCGAGAGAAATATCAGTATTTGTCGCAGTTGTTGGATAAATCTGAGCAAATTCAGGAGTGGCTGAAGCCGATTACTTACTACAATATCCTAGGGCCGATCGGGCTGGCAATTCGCAAAGCAATTTTTCGCGTTGACGATGAATGGCTTGACAATGAAAATGCTCCTGAAATTGCTTCGGTACGAGCTTTGCAGCAGTTGGCTGACAAGTTGCGAGAAGTTGCTATTTACCAGTCAGGCGAAAATGTTTCAGCCGCAGATTTAGCACTGATATTTGCTGAAAGTCCGGCTTTGCAAGCAGACTTTGAAAAGTGGCTCGATCTTTACGGATATTTGAGCGAAGTTGGAACGGATATCGCTGTTCCAACTTGGCGGGAACAGCCGGAAACTTACCGCAAATTGCTGGTAACTATGGCTCAAAAACCTGCTGTTCCTAATTTAGCAGCAACTGGTAAATTAAGCTTGACTTTTGCTCAGAAGTGGCGTTTAAATAAATGTCAGGAACGAGCTACAGTCAAAAACCAAATTAGCGAAATTTATGCTCGGTTGTTGGCTCACCTCCGCTGGACTTTTCTGGAAATTGAAAGTTGCGGATTGGAAATGCAGGTGTTTGAAGAACCAGGAGATATTTTTTATCTGGAATTTGCGGAGATTCAGCAGTGGATTCGCAGCGGTGCGAGTGTTTGTTTTCAGGAGACGATTAGGCTGAGGCGCGATCGCCTGTTGATGGATCGCGATCGCCAGATTCCCCCTGTAGTCTACGGCAATTTGCTGCCCAATTCTCGCCAAAGGTCGATCGACCCCGCAACATCGGCAACCGGTATCATGCAGGGAATCCCCGCCAGTATCGGCTGCGTCGAAGGTTTTGTGAAGATTTGCCGGAGTGTCACCACAGAATTAGGCGAAAATGCGATCGCCGTAGTGCCCTACACCGATGCCGGTTGGGCGCCGCTACTGTTGGGAGCAAAGGCAATTGTAGCCGAAGTTGGCGGCCAATTGTCTCACGGCGCGATCGTCGCTCGCGAGTACAAAATTCCCGCAGTGATGAATATTGCTGAAGCTACAACGCGCTTTCGAGACGGTCAAAAAGTCCGAGTAGACGGATATCTCGGCACTGTGGAATTACTCGAATAGTTAACACTAAGGAATGATAATTAAATAATTTATAATTTGATGGTTCTTGTGGGATGGGCGTCCCGCCCGTCCTTTCTGAACGGGCGGGACGCCCATCCCACTTTCCTTGTATAAATTATTTAATTCCCGATCCTAATACCCAAAAATGGCTTGACGCGCTACTGATAGCGCTAAGGTACGCAGTGCTTGTTTTCATACATTTGCAAAATTAGCGATGCACCAACTCAGAAAATCGAAAATCAAAAATTTTCCATTTTCCATCAACTCGCCACTTTCCTAAACCAAGAAATTCTGAACCACATAGTTACCGATATTTCTACCCGCACTCAAACCATCTACGTTAGCACTCATGAAATGAATGCCTCCGTAAAGGCGGCTCATCCCCGATTCGTCGGCCGCTTGGGCAAAGTTGTCAAAGGTTCGCAGGCTGTTAACAGACTTGTCTCCCTTATCTGCAAAGCCAAAATCCGAACCAAATACAGAGTTCAAAACTGGTTCCGCTGCACCGCTAAAGGTACTGTGGCCCGATGTGTACTCAGGAAAGGGCGGAGTTATCAGCAGCGGTGTCCACAGAGGATCGGCTGTTGTGTTGGGATTGTTGTCTGTGTCAGCTTGGCGAATAGCTGTCACGGGCCGCCAGAAGTTGTACTGATACTTAGCATCCCAGCAGCTAATAGCTGCATCGGCTTCGGCAATATTTAGCAGGGCGAACAAGCGGGCGCTATCTTCCAACGAGGTGCCGGTGAGGGCCGATGCTTCTGAGGCGATTTGGTTCCAGTGGCCGGGGGGAGTAAACGTCCCAGCGCCGTTGGCCCAGAATTTGGCGATCGCAGTTTGATCCGGCGTCCGCGTCAGACTGTCAACTTTGCCGATTTCTTTGACGAAGTTGAGCTCCTCTGCGTACTTGGCGCTATCGAGGGCGGGCGGGCCCGACGGGCGGAACTGGGAACCGCTAGTCATCGCAAAGGGAGTCACATCGGGCCACTGGGGCGCCAGCGACGCGGCCAGGGCGGGAGGAGTCGGCACCCAACTGCCGGGTTCGGTTTTGGGCGTGTACGGCACTACTTTGCTCGCGCCGTCTGTACTGCGCCAACTGATAATTTTCTCAGCAACCTGTTGTCCGATCGCGATTCCGTCTTGTTTCGATTTCCCATCGGGAATTTTTGCTAAAGACGATGCGTATGCTGCATCAAATTTGATGCTTTGTGCAGGGTACAGGCTAAGCAGAGTGCGGTAGGTAGCCGCCGCAGCCGCAGCTTCTTCTGATGCCCCCGCTGGTGCATCTATATTGACGCGGTAAGGGCTGTATTTTTTGGTAATCGAGTTAACAGCGTCGTAAATGGCCGCGTGAACCATTGCCATGTTGCGGGAGGCTACTGGAGGCGGGGTGCCGGCTGTCCGGATGGCGTCGAGCATCATTCCGTTCGACTCTCTGATGCAGTTTCCCGAAAGGTGAGTTGCGAAGTTGTCGGGGGTGACGGTGCTGCTATTGACTCCCTGCAATACTGCTAAATATTCACCTGTGAGTTTGTCTTGAATTACCGTGCTGTTGCTGTTAGCGTCTGTGCCTGGTTGGATGTTTAAGTCGTTAAATGTAAGACCATTGAGCAAGCGAATTTTGTCCTTGCCCTTCTCGAAGTCGGTGATGTAGTCTGCTGTGGCTACCGTTTGGCCGCCGTTGCCTTTGCCGATCGCAAATATGTCATTGCCTTCACCACCGCTGATGGTATCGCTGCCTGCACCGCCGTAGAGAGTGTCGTTGCCGGAGTCGCCAAACATCAGGTCGTTGCCTTTGCCACCCCAGATCATATCGTCGTCTAGGCCGCCAGCAATTGTATCGTTACCAGAGTCGCCACAGATTTTGTCTTTACCTCGATCGCCTAGGAGCAAGTCGTCTCCGCTCTTGGCATAAAGTATATCGTTGCCATCCAAGCCGTTAATTGTGTCTGGCCCTGAAGTTCCTTCGAGAAAGTCGAATTTGGGACTGCTGGTAATAGAAGCCATTGTTTTTATTGGATAATTTTAATCAAATAGCCAACCTTCATAGCCATCGATCGATGCTATGAGTGTTTGCTCGTAGTTTAGATTATTAGGCCTTTTCTTAAGTAAGTAAATCCCCTGAGTGAAACTTCATTGAATCTTTAATGTTTCACTCATTTTGATAAAGTTTCCGATTAATTTTTTATTTAAAGTACATTATTGTTGCTAAAAATTTACCATCCGACTAATTTTATTAATTTTTCAACATATATATATCGCGGTTAGCATCAACCAGTAACATTATGTATGTACTTGTGCAGGTATGTACTTAAGTATGCTATGTGCGCGATTATTTGTTAAGCACTTCTTAAGGCTGCGATCGGGTCGAGTTTGGCCGCCTGACGGGCCGGGATCACGCCGAAGAAGAGACCGACGCCACCGGACACGCTAACAGCAAGGGCGATCGCCACAGGCGAAATACCAGCTTGCAGGGGCGTGAAATTACCTACCAGCAAGATACCGCCGACTCCTACGCAAGTCCCAACGATCCCTCCGGCGGCAGATAAAATTACAGCTTCGATAATGAATTGAAACAAGATATCGTGTTGGGAAGCCCCGATCGCCTTTCTCAGCCCAATTTCCTGGGTGCGCTCGCTGACAGAAACCAGCATAATGTTCATAATTCCAATGCCGCCCACCAACAGCGAAATGCTAGCAACAGCAGTTAACATCAGTGTCAGCGCCCCGGAAATCGAACCCATTGTCGCCATTAAATCTTTCTGATTTCTGACAGTAAAGTCATCTTCTGTGGTAATCTTGTGCCGCAATCTCAGCAAGTTTTCCACCTGAAATTGAGCCGCATCCATTTTCGACTCATCTTTAATCGAAATAAACAGCGAAGTGACAGCCAAACCGTAGGGAGACTTGCGCCCGACAATGCGGTTGGCCATTGTGGCGATCGGCACAACCGCCGAGTTATCATAATTCGTACCAAAAGATGTCCCTTTCTCCGCAAATACTCCAATTACTTTCATGCTGACATTTTTGACTCGCACTTGTTCGCCCAGGGGATTGGTATTAGCAAATAATTTTTCGGCCAATTCTGAACCGAGAACCACAACTTGATTGTTTTGCTTGACATCAAGTTCAGTCAAAAATCGCCCTTTAGCCATCTCAAAGTTTCTGACAGTCAGAAATTCGGGAATTGTGCCAAATATGAGAGACGAAACATTTTTATTACCGTAGCGAACAATCTCCGAACTGTTTAGTTCAGCAGAGACGCCTTGCACCGACGGGACTTGAGTTGCGATCGCCTTACCATCTTCTACTATCAGCGTTTGAGGCGCATTTCTAGTCGAACTGCGGCTAACATTAGGAACTCCGGGTCTCACAATCAATACATTTGTCCCCAGGGATTTAACTTGTCCGCCCACAAAATTTTGAGCACCCTCTCCAATCCCAATCATCGCAATTACCGAGGCATTTCCCACAATCATCCCAATCATTGTCAAGCTGCTGCGAGTTTTGTTTGCTAGCAGTGTTTGACCGGCCATTTTAACACTTTCAAGAAAATTCATAACTTGGTAATGAGGTTTGTAGTGAGGACTTCAGTCCTTCCAATCTTCAATGAGGTTTGTAGTGAGGACTTCAGTTATTTGAGTAGGGTGCGCAGTGCGCACCAAAAAGACATTCAAAAACAGGCAGGATGCCTGTTCCACAAAAATTATGGGAGATGTTTATTTGTAATTGGGAATTGTCAACAACAAATAACCAATAACCAAGAACTAATAACCCATAACCACTGACTTCTCAAGCACTTCTCAACGCGACAATCGGGTCTAATTTAGCAGCTTGTTTTGCAGGTACAACGCCGAAGAATAAGCCGATACCGCCAGAAACACCAACCGCAAGGGCGATCGCCACTGGAGACACACTAGCTTGCAGAGGAGTAAAAGCCGACACTAAAAGCACACCGCCGATACCAAATCCAGTACCGATCGCGCCACCAGCAGCCGACAAAATCACAGCCTCAATCATAAACTGAATCAGAATATCCTGAGGCGAAGCCCCGATCGCCTTTCGCAGTCCAATTTCCTTAGTACGTTCAGTAACAGAAACCAGCATAATATTCATAATCCCGATGCCGCCCACAAACAGCGAAATTGCCGCCACAAAAGCCAACATCAGAGTCAAAGCACCAGTAATGCTGCCCAAAGTCTTCATTAAATCCTTCTGATTTCGGACAGTAAAATCATCCTCTTTAGTAATATTGTGGCGCAAGCGCAGCAGATTTTCAATTTGAAATTGCGCCGCCCGCATCAAAGTTTCATCTTTCACAGACACCGAAATAAATGTCACCTTAGTACCGTAGGGAGACGAACGCCCGACAATACGATTAGCCATCGTTGTTAGCGGCAAATAAACATTCATATCTTGATTGTCGCCAAAACTCGAACCCTTAGCCTGCATCACTCCAATGACTTGAAAAGTCGCGTTTTTGATGCGAACATATTGACCGACAGGCTGCGTATTGCCAAACAATTGTTCAGCAGCTTCCGAACCTAAAGCAACTACATTTTCTTGTCTTTCTAAATCTAGCTTGTTTAAAAAACGACCTTGAGCAACATCAAAGCTTCTCACCGAGAGAAATTCGGGAGTAGTTCCGACAATCGAAGACGAAACGTTTTTATTGCGGTAAGTAACGATTTGACTGTCATTGAGAGTGGGTGCGACTTTTTCGACAGAAGGAACTTGAGAGGCGATCGCGTCAGCATCTTCCAACACCAAAGTCTGAGGAGGAATCACCGGGCGACTTTGCGCGTCAGGACTTCCGGGAATGATAAACAGCAAATTTGACCCGAGAGAGTTAACTTGTCCCGCAATATAGGTTTGAGCTCCTTCGCCGATACCGATCATCGAAATTACGGAAGCATTACCGATGATAATTCCTAACATCGTCAAGCTGCTGCGTAACTTGTTGGCTGTCAAAGTTGTGACAGCCATTTTCACACTTTCAACAATATCCATAATTCGATTTTAGATTTTGGATTTTGGATTTTCGATTGGGGATTTTGGATTGCAGGACTTACTCATCAAAACCCAAGAAACCGGGTTTTTTGCCGATTACCATAACAAAAACGGTTTGTAGTGCGGACTTCAGTCCGCTATACGGTTGCGGACTGAAGTCCGCACTACAAACCAATCTGATTGTGCTCAATCCACCGGACATGATATGGCTAATGACCAATGACTAATGACCCATGACTATTTCTGATTCTTAATAATATCCTCAAGTTTTTTACCTTGAGGAAGTTCAGTAAAAACCCGATCGCCCGCCTTAGCACCCTCTAAAATCTGAATCTTGTTACCAATAGTCGATCCAACAGTCACAGCCTTAAACTTCGGCTGCTGCTTCTCGTCGGGAACCAGCACGCCTGTTTGACCCTTATTCGTCACAATGGCCACAGTCGGAACAACCAAAGCATTGCTAAGCTTTTGACCTACAAATCTTAAGTCAACATTCATCCCCGACTGCAAAAAATCCTTGCCCGTGTCAATGGCCACCCGCACTTGAAACAGCGTCACATCCCGTTCCTTAACAGCTTCCGGCGCAATTAACTTAACCTTGCCTTTAAACACTTTATCTGGATAAGCATCAGCCACAATTTCAACAACTTGACCCGGTTTAATTTGACTGATATCTGCCTCTGGGACTTTCGCCAAAACCTCCACATCTCTAGCCAGAGCGACAATCGATGTCGAAGTAGCCGAAGTAGCTTCCGATGCCGAAGTTGCAGGAGTTACAAAAGCTCCTTGAATCGCGTATCTTTGGGTAATAACTCCTGCAAAAGGAGCGCGAACTTTCGTATCTTCTAACTGTACTTCTTGGTAGCGGACTTGAGCTTGAACTTCGGCTAATTCAGCTTGAGCTTGAGCTACTTCTTCCGGGCGAGCGCCGTTTTCTTGGGCGGCTAATTGGCTTTTTGCTTCAGCAACTGCAGCTTCGGCTTTGGCAATTTCTTCTGGACGGTTGCCGTTTTCTGTTTGTGCTAATTTGCTTTTAGCTTCAGCAACTTCTGCCTCGGCTTTGGTAATTTCTTCCGATCGCGTGCCGTTTTGCAACTGCTTCAATGCTTGCTGCTCGACTTCCACAGCAGCTTGGAGTTGCTGGATTTGCGACTCCCGACTTTCTTGCAGTTGTTGCAGGCGTTTTTGAGATTCTGTTACTCTAGCTTTGGCAGTGCGATTTTCCTTAATCAGTTCATCGAGTTTATCTTGAGCAAGAGCACCTTCTTGCACTAACGGGCGGTTGCGTTCCACCCGCTGAGCTGCTAGTTCGGCTTGAGCTTTACTCGATTCAATTTGCGTTTGTGCTTGGGCAATTTCTTGTTTGACACTGCCAGTTTGAGCGTCTGCTAAACGAGCTTGAGCTTGGGCTAAACGAGCTCGCCCTTGGCTGACTTCTTCCACGCGGCTGCCGGCTCGCAGTTGCTGCAAGCGGGCTTGAGTTTGCTGCAAACGGGCTCGGGCTCCTGCAACTTCTTCGACGCGACTTCCGGCTTGGAGTTGCGCTAGACTAGCCTGGGCTTGCTCTAAACGCGCGCGGGCGCTGGCGATGTCTTCCGATCGATTTCCGGCTTCTATTTTTGCAAGTTTGGCTCGAATGCTGGCTTCGCGGGCTTTAGCTTGAGCCAGTTGAGCTTCCACGTCGCGGCTTTCCATGCGAGCAACGATTTGTCCTGCTTCGACGCGATCGCCCTGTTCGACAAATAACTCTGCGATCCGGCCGGAGCCTTTCGGGCTGAGATTCACGCGCTGTACGGGTTGTACCGTCCCGCTAGACGTGATCCGCACCGTCAGGTTTTGCGCTTCCACCGGCACTGTCATCGCTGCGATCGCATCTACTTTCGGCTGCGATCGACTCTTTGCTATATATAAGGTAGTCGGTACAGCTAGCAACCCGGCTGCAACCAAACCGATCGCCCACCGCGGCATCTTCCGCGCAGCTTTCTTAGGGGACTGCTTTTGGGCGATTTTGTTATCTGCAATTTTAGTCTCTGGGGTCTTGGTGTCTGCAATCTGAGTATCTTCCACCTTGACCTGAGCAGTTTCCTTTTTGGGGCTAACGATCATACCGACTCACCTAATTAAATCTCAGGATTACCTTAAAGGTAAAATTTTTGCTGATGCGCGACATCGTCTTTCAGACTCATCCGATCGGGTGATTTAAAAAAAGTTCCCCAACCAGCACCTGTAAACAATTATAGCTAATCTTTGCAACTTATTAAATAATGTTAAGTTTTTTCAGTCTCAAGAGGTAAGTTCAAACTTCGATCGCACTCAACTGACTTTCTGCGGAGGCGGGATCTGCCGCGCGGGCGATCGGCTTCCAGTAAGTCGTGGGTTGTCTTGTAGGGCGATCGCACAGTGCGCGCCCGGTAACTACACAGTATGAAGACGCTGACATCTCATAAACCCGTTTGTCGATCGTACCCTGTCCAACTCCTGAATATCTATGTGCCCTGTGTCCGCAACAGGTTAAAATATTTTGCAAATCCGTTGAAAATGGAAAAGCTTCAACATGAATCGTCCTCAAAGCGTTACAGTTCTGGCAATCTTACAGTTAATTAGTGGCATCTTCAGTCTGCTTGACGGCTTGTTCATCTTACTTTTTGCAGGCGTTTTAGGCGGTCTCGGCGCAGTTGGATTCGGCGCAAAAGTTGGCACTGTCATCGGCGGCTTCATTGCAATTTTTGCTGGAATCGCGATAATTATCGGAATTATTTCCCTAGTCTTAGCATGGGGTTTGCTTCAACTAAAAAAATGGGCTTGGACTGGAACATTAATTATCCATGTCATCGCCGTCGTCACGCAAATTGCCAAAATGTTTGGTAGCGCAGGTACAGCAGTCAATTTTCTATCTCTGGGTTTTGCCATTGCTAGCATTTACTACCTGCTACAGCCGGATGTTAAACAAGCATTTTCTGTAGAACTTCCCTTCTAATTAACGGTACTGAATTCTCGGGTCAAAAAAAGCATAGGAAATATCAACCGCCAGATTGATCAGCACAAAAGTCACAGCCACAAAGATTACTCCTCCTTGCACAATTGGGTAATCCCGCGTCAGAATCCCGCTGTAAATCCAGGAACCAATTCCCGGCCACGAGAAAATTGTTTCAGTCAAAATCGCGCCACCCAAAAGCGTGCCGAACTGCAAACCTATAGTTGTGACGATCGGCAAAAACGCATTTTTCAAAGCGTGTCTCAAAATCACCCAAAATTCCGGCAAACCCTTAGCCCGCGCCGTGCGGATGTAATCTTGCGCCAGCACTTCCAGCATCGCAGCACGAGTAATCCGAGCGATTATCGCCAAGGGGATTGTTCCTAAAGTCAAGGCTGGGAGGATGAGATGGGCGATCGCATCCCGGAAAGCCGCCAAATCGCACCTCAGCAAAGAATCCACAACATAAACACCCGTAATCGACTTAAAACCAAACCCCAAATCCACACTAATTCGCCCGCTAGGGGGCAGCCATTTCAGAGAAACAGCAAACAAATAAATCAACATCAAACCCAACCAATAAACGGGCAAAGATACCCCAATCAAAGAACCGCTCATCGTCAGATTGTCCAGCCAGCTATTTTTCCGAACAGCAGCCAAAATCCCCGCCGGAATTCCCACCAAAAGAGCCAATAACATCGCCGCCACAGACAATTCCAAGGTGGCCGGCCAGCGACTTCTAATTTCATCAACAATCGGTATACCGCTAATAATGCTATTTCCCAAATCGAATCGAATCAAACTCCATAAAAAAGCCAAATATTGCCAAGGTAAAGGCTGATTCAGACCCAATCTCGCCCTCAAAATTTCCACCTGTTCGGGAGTTCCCCGTTCTCCCAAAAGCACTGTAGCTGGGTCTCCGGGTATCAGGTGCAAAAAAGCAAATACTAGCAGAGTGATTCCGAACAGAACTGGCAATAGTCCCAGCAAACGTTTAACAATATATTGAAACATCACTCGATCTCATTCACCTTGCAAATTTGCCAAAATCCGATCGACCGTTTCTTCTACCGTTAGATGGGTTGAATCCAGCCAGTAGCCAAGGCGAGGAGTTTCGGTACGGAGAATGCGATCGAAGGCATAAACCATTGTTTCGTTGGCATATCCGGTTTTCGTTCTTGCTGCATCCCGTGCAGCTACAACTTCTGCCTTCGGACACAGAACGATCGCGGACAACGGCACATCGTGGAAAGTGGCAAGTACCTCAGCCAGTGCCGAACCAATGATGATGTCTTGATAAACGACCGTAAAACCAGCCTGGAGATAGTGTCGCGCTGCCATTGCTGCCAGGTGATACCGCAGTTGAAGCTGCTGATATGCCTCTGCTGACAAATTTAACGCCATTTGGGCCTGTCCGTTCACAATCATGCGACGAAAGATATCGCCGCGAAGGTGGACACTTTTGGGCAACCGTTCGGCAAGTGATTGGGCCACACTTGATTTTCCGGCAGCCATGTTCCCGGTAATCAAAATAATTTGTGGCTGATGATTGGCAGGTTGCTGATTGCTCTCCATACTGTTTGTTAAGGTAAATTCATATAAAGATAAGATAACAGCAAACGTTTAACAATATATTGAAACATCAGTTTATTTTAAATGCGAGATCATTATAAGTTTGTAGTGCGGACTTCAGTCCGCAGATTTTTGCGGACTGAAGTCCGCACTACGAACGTTACTTATTGAAACATCAGTTTATTTTAAATGCGAGATCATTATAAGTTTGTAGTGCGGACTTCAGTCCGCAAAAATGTTCGATCGTTCGGACTTCAATCCTCTGAATTTTAGAAGGACTGAAGTCCTCACTACCAACCAAATTTTCACTATAATTTACTCACATCCTCAAAAGACTCCGACCCCAAAGGACTCGGAATCCAACCTTTAACATTCTTGCGTTTCCCTAAAAGCGGCTGCGAATGTACGATCGGCAAACGCACAGCCTCCCCATGCAAAATCTCGCTAACTTCCGCATAAATTTTCCCTCTAGCTGCTTTATCCCCACTCGCCCTTCCCTTATCCAAAAGTTCCAAAACCTTCGGATTTTTCCAATTTCCCAAATCCGCCGTCGAACCGGGCCCAAAGTGAGGATAATAAAAATTGTCAGGATCGCCATAATCTCCAGTCCAACCCATCATAAAAGCTTGAAAGCCCGGAGGTTTTAGCCGATCGGCCAAATAAGCAGACCAATCCTTCGTCAGCAACTTTACCCGAATCCCGATCGCGCTTAAATCCGCAGCCAAAGCCTCAGCAATCGGCTTCGGCGTGGGAAAATAGGGACGGCTGACCGGCATATACCACAAATTCAAATCAAAACCGTTCGGATAACCGGCCTTCGCCAGCACTGCTTTAGCTTGCTGCGGGTTAAATTCGTAATCTTTAACTTTGTCAGACTCCGCCCAATTCAGCGCAGGCGGGATAAATTGCGAGTCATATTTGCCGAGTTCTCCCCAAAAAGCCTTGACTATAGCTTGCTTGTTGATTGTTTGGGCGATCGCCCGCCGCACCTCTGATTTCGCCAAAGGTGCGTAACCCGGATTTAACGCTAAATAACCCACATTAAAAGAAGGTCGCAAAACAGCTTCCAAATTAGTATCCGCCTGCACCTCTTTCAATTGATCCGGCGTTAAATCCACAGTAAAATCCAGTTGACCAGCCCTCAATTGAGCCAATCTCGCTGCCGGATCGTCCACAAAACGGATTACCAACTGATTGACTTTCGGCGTTCCCGCTTTCCAATAATTAGGATTTTTTTCTAAGATAATGCGATCGCCCGAGATCCATTCCTTAAACACAAAAGGCCCCGTACCCACCGCCAGCGACCCCGGAGTGCCGTATTTAGCCCCCGCTTTCTTCACCGCCGCCGGACTCGCAATCCCAAAATAACCCGACCCAATCGCCAAAGGAAAGGCAGCAAAAGGCCTATTTAACACAAACCTAATCGTAGACTTATCAACAACCGCCACATCCTTGACCAGGGAAGCTTTATCGCCCTTAAATCCAGCAAAAAAGTTTTTCCAAATCTGATAAGTTTTGCCAGAATCTCGATAACCGTGAGGATTTTTGGCATCCCACCAGCGATCGACATTAAACTTAACAGCATCCGCGTCAAAATCCGTCCCGTCGTGAAACTTCACCCCCGATCGCAACTTAAAAGTCCAAGTTTTGCCATCTGTAGAACTCGACCATTCAGTAGCCAGACTCGGTTCTAGTTCTACGGTTCCGGGTTTAAAATCAGTCAAGCGATTGTAGATTTGGTCGATCGCAATCACCGAATTACCATCAGTAACATTTCCGGGTTCCAGATTCACCGGCGGCCCTCCCGCACCGTAGACTAAAGCCCCCGGTGGGACAGCAGCAGGAGTTGTCGCAGTTGGAGAATTATTGCTAATATTTGCAGGAGTGCCACAATTTGAGACAATTACAGCCATCCCAAAAACTAGAGCTAATAAAACTAAACGCCAAGATTTTAACAACCTCATCTCAATAGCTCCTAATTTAATAAAAAATTGTACTCACATAAATAAATTTCTAATTTGCTCTTTTTCTCCTCTCTGCGCTCTCTGCGTTCTCTGCGGTTCATTTGATAAATTACATATTCAAATCAAATTTAATTAACACAACAAAATAAAACATACTATACCTCTTGAAATCCCCAAATAAATTTCCTATCTTGAAATGTATCTGCGTTAATCTGTTTTATCTGCCTTTCATCTGCGGTTGATTGACAATTAAACATTTGTCCAATTCAAATATACCAATTATCCCTTGCCAAACCTACTTAATTATCGATCGCACCACCGCCTACAACTCATAACTCTCTTCACCCATACTCCCCAATTCTGGGCTACCGAGAAACTCTTCATCCTCTAATTCCTCAATTGCAGAGTCAAAACTTTCAACAACAAACGGCAAACCCGCCGCCATCAAACCTCGTTGAATGCGATCGCTCGTTTCCTCAAACAAAACAAATAGCGGATGAACCGCCTCAGCCTCATCACTAAAAATATGTCTGTAGCGGTAAGGCATCACCCACTCGTAACCTTTATCCAACCAAACCTGACACTGCCGCCAGCGGCCCAACAAATCAGAAAAATCCTCGCCCGGGCGGTGAATAAAAACCAAAATTTCCACCCCAATTTTAACTTTCCACTCTGGATCGCACATCAAAATTGCCAAATCGCAAGGCAAACAAGCTGCCTGTCCCGGAGAGATGCTAGTCCCCCCCCTACCCGCATAGGAAACCCCCTCCCGCAAGCGCACAATGGGCAAAGGAATGGTAATTAAACTTTCGTTAGCGCGGCGGATACTCGGAATCATCTCCATGTACAGCCGATATTTTTTCAGCAGGGCGATCGCTGCCGAAAATTCGCTGTACTGTGCTAGTAAAGCCTCGTAATGTGATTGTTTGACAGACATTTTAAATCAATTAATTAGTCATTAGTCATTAGTCATTAGTCATCAGTCATTGGTCAGTTGTCAGTTGTCAGTTGTCATTGGTTATTCATTATTGGCAACTTGTAATTGGCAATTTGTAATTGGTAATTGGCAATTGGTTATTCATTACTTGGCAATAATTGGTCATTGGTTATTCAAAGATTAGCCAAGACCATATCGCTGACTGAACAGTATTAACAACTCAAACAAAGCCAATGACAACTCTTAAATAACAACTGTCAACTGCCAACTGTCAACTGTCAACTGTCTACAGCTTCTGAAACACTGCGAACATCGGCAGATACATCGACAGCAAAATCGAAGCTACGATCGCACCGATGACCACAATCATCAAAGGTTCCAGCATACTGGTAAGTCCTTTGACCGCTTCTTCCACTTCCGTTTCGTAGAAAGCGCCAACTTTCATCAACATTTTGTCAAGTTCCCCTGTTTCCTCGCCAATTGCCATCATTTGAATTGCCAAAGACGGAAAAACAGCTTGTTCTTGCAAAGCAATACTGATCATGCCACCGCTTTGAATTTCCTGTCTCGCATATTCGATCGCATTTGAGATCGCCTGATTTCCCGCCACATCTCGCACAATTTCCAAAGAGTTAAGAATCGGCACGCCCGATCGCGTCAGCGAGCCAAAGATGACGCAAAACCTCGCTACCGCCGATTTTTCAATCAAATCTCCAAAAATTGGCAACTTCATCGCAATTTTATCGATTTGCAGGCGACCTACTGGAGTTTTGTAGTACATATCGAAGGCAAATTTTAGCGCTATAATTACCCCAATAACTGTCACTTGTTGGATCGGAGGCCAAGCAGTACAAAAAGCGCTAATTCCCAGCATAAACAGCGTAAAAGCTGGCAAATCCGCCCCAATATCCTTAAAGATTTTCGCGAAAGTTGGGAGCAAGAATATGGTCATAGCGAAAAAAATCACGACCGCTATAAACAGCACCGTCTTCGGATAAGACATCGCCGACTTAATTTCCGATTCCGTTTTGTGATTTTTTTCCATCATCGTCGCCAGACGGTCGAGGGTTTCATCTAGCACACCGCCCACCTCTCCCGCCGCCACCATACTGATAAACAGTTGGTCAAAAACATCAGGAAACTTAGCCATTGCCTCTGCCAAGTTTATCCCCTCTTGCACGTCAGCATTCATGCTCCTGAGCGCTCGTTTCAACTTAGCATTAGAGCACTGCTCGTGCAGCACAGAAAGGCATCTCACGATCGCCACCCCGGCATTAAACATAGCCGCAAACTGACGAGCAAAAATCGCCATATCCTTAACAGTAAGACTGCTAAGGTTATACTCAAATTCCTCCTGAATCCTAGTGAGATCGAAGCCACTTTTCGGCTTGGGATTAATAACATTGGTAGCCATAGATTGCCTCTGGAAAATTATTAAAAGTCATTAGTCATTAGTCATTGGTCATCAGTCATTAGTCATTAGCGATTGGTTATTTCTGCAGACTGCTGACTAATGACTGATGAATTCGCCCCAAAATCGGTACAATTCCCCAACACTCATGAGAGTCAATCCCCAAATTTTAGACCGTAATTCAAGCTCCCAGATTCACTGCGCTGCAATAAAATCTAAAATCTAAAATCTAAAATCTAAAATCGACTGACTGACTGAATTAATGAGCCCCTACCTTGCCTGTACCCACAGGTGCCGGGCCGATCAAGCGTTCGAGTTCGTCAGCCTTAGAAGCCTTGCCCATTGCCGCTTCCCAAGTGATTTTACCGCCCTTGTAAAGTTCAGCGAGGGCCATTTCCATCGTCCTCATGCCCAATTTTGCCCCCATTTGGATTTGGGAGTAAATCATGGGAGTTTTGCCCTCCCGGATCAAGTTAGCCATAGCTGGAGTATTCACCATGATTTCCATAGCGCAGCAGCGGCCGCCCCCAACTTTCACAACCAAATTTTGGCTGCAAATTCCGACTAAAGAGTTAGATACCTGGGCGCGAACCTGGGGTTGTTGAATGGGCGGGAACACGTCCAAAATCCGATCGATCGTAGCAGCCGCCGAATTAGTGTGCAGCGTTCCCATCACCATGTGACCCGTTTCCGCCGCCGAAATTGCCAGACCGATCGTTTCCAAGTCCCGCATTTCCCCCACCAAAATCACATCCGGATCTTCGCGCAGAGCTGCTTTCAGCGCATTAGCAAAGCTCTTAGTATCTTCCCCCTTTTGACGCTGGTGAAACAAACTCTTGACATTCGGAAACACATATTCGATCGGGTCTTCAACAGTCAGAATATGTTCCGCCCGCGTCCGGTTGACCAAATCCAACAAAGCCGCCATCGTAGTAGTTTTCCCGGAACCAGTTTGTCCCGTCACCAACAGCATACCCCTGGGTCTTTCCGTCATGTCCCGCAAAACCTGCGGCACGCCCAAAGCATCTGCATTAGGAATCTTAGAAGCCAGAGCCCGCATACAAGCAGCCCAAGCACCCCGCTCCCGGTACACATTCACCCGGAACCGAGCCAATCCCTTCACCCCGTAAGCGCAGTCCAGTTCCCACTCCATTTCCAACTGCTTGCGCTGCATATTGTTGAGCATTTGGAAGATCAGAATCTGCACTTCCTCAGCAGACAGAATGTCGCCGTATTGCGACTGAGGAGTTAGTTTCCCGCTGACGCGGAAGAAGATAGGCGCGCCTGCTTGGATGTGTATGTCCGAACCCCCTTGCTCTACCAGGGACTCCAATACGTCTTCAATCATCAGACCCATAGATACCTCTTCTCAATCTAGTTGATAGTTATTGACCAATCTAGCTCACTTGTCAGTTCCTAGTTGTCAGTTGGCTGTTGGCTGTTGGCCGTTGGCTGTTGGCTGTTGGCTGTTGGCTGTTGGCTGTTGGCTGTTGGCTGTTGACTGTTAACTACTGCCCAATACTCTGGAAATGCCAATGCTATAAGGCCCTGCGCGGGTCAATGCCCCATGCCCACGGAGCCCCATGCCCCATCCCCCATGCCCATGACTAATGACTAATGACTAATGAATCAATCCAAAAAGCGCGGCGTCAAGCAGTAGGGGCAATCCAGCATCTCCGGCTTCAATTCCGCCCGACAACTTTTGCAGGTAAGTCCCTGCTTGCGTTTGGCTTTCAGTTCCGCCTCCAAGCCCGAGTCAGTAAAGGTCACGCGCTCCACTTCTTCAAAGGTAGTCGCCCCTTCCCGCACCAACTGCAAGCTGTAAGCCAACAACGTTTTCATCCCTTCTTCTACCGCAGCTTCCTTAATTTGCTCTGTGGGAGCTCCTTGAGTGATCAGAGTTTGCAGCCGCTCAGTATTTTTCAGGAACTCGTAAACCCCTACCCGTCCTTTGTAGCCCAGGCCGCTGCACTTGCGACAAAGTTGATCGCGTTCTGCTAGTTCTTTCCTTTCCTCCACCGGTACGACATTTGCTCTGTTGACAGTCAGATCGATTTCTTGAGAAGCCGACAGACCGTAACGACCGAGTTCTTCAGCGGTAGGCTGGTAAGGAATGCAGCATTTGTCGCAAACCCGCCGCATTAGACGCTGAGCCAACACGCCCAACAGAGCGGCCGAAACCATGAAGGGTTCTACCCCCATTTCGTCCAAACGGGCGATCGCCCCAGCCGCGTCGTTCGTGTGCAGGGTAGTCAGCACTAAGTGTCCAGTCAACGCAGCTTCCAGAGCTGTTTTTGCCGTTTCCTTGTCCCGGGTTTCCCCCACCAGCAGCACGTCAGGGTCTTGCCGCAAAAATGCCCGCAGAATGTTGGAAAAAGTCAAGTCTTTTTCCCGAATTACTTGACATTGGGTAATTCCCGGCAAAGCATATTCGATCGGGTCTTCCGCCGTACTGATATTAATCCCCGGATCGTTCCGTTCCGCCAGAATCGAGTACAGAGAAGTTGACTTACCAGAACCCGTCGGCCCCGTCACCAAAATCAGTCCGAACGGACGGCTAGCAGTCTCTCGCACCAAAGCCAGAGTTTCTTGATCCGAGATCAACAAACCCAAACCCAACTGAGTGCTGGAACTGTCCAAAATCCGCAGCACGATTTTTTCCCCGTACCGCGAAGGCAAGCTGTTCACCCGGAAATCCACCGTGCGTCCCTCAAAAACCCGGCGGATGCGACCGTCTTGAGCTTGTCGGCGTTCGGCAATGTCCAGGTTGGCAATAATCTTGAAACGAGCGGTAATCGATTGGACTACTTGCTTCGGAAACCGGAAATACTCTTGCAGCACCCCGTCTTTCCGCATCCGTATCCGCATGAACTCTTCTTGGGGTTCTACGTGGATGTCCGACACCTTTTCCGACAAAGCTTTAGCCAAAATGATGTTGACGGCCTTAATTACCGGAGCAGCCTCAGCATCATCTATGGTGTTAGCTAGGTCTTCTTGGTCGGCAGTATCCTCTTCGAGCGAGAGTTCGCCAAAATCTCCCTCCCCTAACTCCAGCTTTCTCTGCTTTTCGGCTTCTGCTAATTTGGCTGCTACCTTAACTTGGTCGTCTTGATAGGACGAAGTTATGTCCTGATAGTCGTCTGGCGTAATCACCCGTCGCTGCAAAGCTAAGCCGTGGGGCTGTAAAATCCGCCGCAAATCTTCGATGGCGTTGAGGTTGTCGGGATCTACCATTGCTACTAAAACTGCCGCCGGCTCGGTTTCAGTCTTCGCTACTGGTAAAAAGCGACCTTGGTGACAAATGTCGATCGAAATTTTCAACCCCTCGAGCATAATTCCGAGTTGCTCGTTCGACATTTCGCTCATTTCCGGGTCATACGCTTCTACCCCGTAGACAATCTTCCGTTCAAACATCTGCTGCTTCTTGTAAAGCCGCAGCAATTCAGGGGGCAACGGCTGCCCGGTAAGTGCTTCTAATACCTCCGTCAACCGCTTGCCCGACTTCCGGCTTTCAATTTGAGCTTGCTTCAGTTGGTCGCCGTTGACGTAACCCGACTGAATCATCTTGTTGAGAGCCGGATTGAAATTGCTCAGAGCAACTATCGATGTGGTAGAGCGAAACCCTTGGGATGTGTTAGTCATAAAAAACACTCATGCTTGTGGGAAACTCAGTCACAAAAAGTGCTGAGAGGAAAACCAACTCGGGGTTTTAACCCCCGTATGCTTTGCTTGTAGATGAGCTATTTTGATTTTATGGCTCAATCCCTATCTTTAAAGTGTAAGCTCGTAGTCCTCTCTCATTTTCGTCCACAAATTGACGAGACGTTGGAGGGATTGGTCGATGCTTGCAATCAAATCTTGTTTGTTGGGGGCCGGCGTTGCTTACTTACCCGATCGGGTCTGCGAGATACTCTCGTTATAGCCTCACGGCACATCACTTGGGGATCGATCCCGAGGTGTGTCGCCTTTCCACGATCGTTCTATCTTCGCAAATTGTTTGGTCAAATTACAGTGCCCGTGGTGGCGCGGTTATCTGTACTAGGTTAAAGAGCCCATAGCCGATCTTTGATGATGATAGCTTTGACGAAAGGATCGATCGGTCTTTTGAGATATATTTTGATTAATTATCTGCGATCTGGTTGCGGGCGATCGCCCGAGCGGACTCCGATCGCCCAGATTTTGAGCAGCTCTAATTTTTTCGCTGCCAATATTCATGTCATTCTACCTGGTGTCCTAACCTTTGTGACGAAAGCTTGACGGTTCATCAATTTTGTCCAGAGGCAAATTAGATATCGCTCCTATCTACCGACTGGCAACCCGAGACCACCTAATCTTTCTCATTTTACTCGCAAATAATCGAGGACACCTCCCTGTTTTTCAACGCATTCAATGGTAAAAGACCAGCCTCTATCTGCGAATAAAACAACCATACAGATTAACTTTAATTAACTCTCGTTTGCAGCAAATATTGAAGTATCAGCCGTCAACATCTCAATTATTTTTAGGAAATCCAACTGCTTAATATACTTATAAACTTGCTATCAATGCTGTCTCATTCCCAGATTGCGATACAAAAAACGTTGTGTTAGCGCCAAGGACAGTCTTACTAGAGCTAGAGATCGAGATGTCATTTCCCTAAAATATTGAAAGCTTTGAGAGATTGCTGCACATAGGCCGGAGCTTTCCTAGGAATCAAATAGTGCCATACACAATAAATTATAGTTCTCTACATTTACCGTGTATGGTGTATCTGCTAGAATTGATAGGGTTCTGTCGCGCAGCTTTTATGATTGACGAGGAAAAACAGCAAGATCTAGATCCTAACTCAACTGGGGAAACCCCAGAAGGTTCAGCAATGGCAAGCGAAACTCCGCCGGCACCAGCAAACTCGAACGAAGCAGCCGATTGGGAACTCGAACTTGCTCAAGCTTATCAAAGCGCCGAGGGCGATCGCAAGGGAGCAAACGCATCTGGGGATCCTATCACCGGCAGTTCCACCAACAGCCCGACAGCAGACGCGGCTGAATCGTGGAAGAGGGAACTCGCCTCGGTAAAAGATGAAAAAGAGGCTTTAAAAACTCAGTTGCAAGCCACAGCGGCTCAACTAGAAGACCTAAAAAATCAAAATCTCCGCCTAGCAGCAGATTTTGACAACTTCCGCAGGCGCACCCAAAAGGAAAAAGAAGAGTTAGATTTACAGGCAAGGTGTATCACGATCAAGCCTCTTTTGCCGGTAATCGACAATTTCGAGCGCGCTCGATCGCACATTAAGCCGCAAAACGACGGCGAAATGAACATTCACAAAAGCTACCAAAGCGTTTACAAGCAAATGGTAGATAGTCTCAAACAAATTGGGGTTTCTCCGATGCGCCCTGAAGGCGAACAATTTGACCCCAACCTCCATGAAGCTCTCCTCAGCGAGCCCACAGACGAACACGAGGAAGGAACAATCATCCAAGAACTAGAACGCGGCTACATTTTGGGCGATCGCGTCTTGCGCCACGCCAAAGTGAAAGTTGCAGCGCCTGGGATATCTGTGGTAGCCTCAGATGAAAATCCCGATAGTTCGGAAAGTTAATCGGGATACAAGCTACTGCATTCTGAACCCTGCTGTGACCCCCGAAGAGCATTCGGGGGCCCGAAGGTGGCAGACTCACCAACTTCTTAATTCAGGACTAAAAGCAGGTCAGCCCTTTCTGAACAAATTGTGAACAATGTTTTAACGAGTCTGTGATACTGCATTAAAATATCAAGTTTGTTTCCTACCAATCCAGTCAGGTGATGCTTGTTAAAACCAAGCTTAGTAGTTTTTTATACCCCAACTTGTAGTTGGAAGTTTCCAAACATCCCACAAAGTTTTATGAGGCGCTATGGGAAAAATTATTGGAATTGACTTAGGCACGACCAACAGTTGCGTAGCTGTATTGGAGGGCGGTAAACCCGTCGTGATCGCCAATTCCGAGGGCGGCCGCACAACTCCGAGCATCGTAGGATTTGGCAAGGGGGGCGATCGCTTAGTCGGTCAACTAGCCAAGCGGCAAGCTGTAACTAATGCTGTAAATACTGTCTACAGCATCAAACGATTTATCGGGCGCCGGTGGGACGACACGGAAGAAGAACGATCGCGTACTCCCTATACCTGCATCAAAGGCAAAGACGACACTGTTAACGTCCAAATTCGGAACAAGGTTCACACCCCTCAAGAAATCTCGGCCATGGTACTCCAAAAGCTCAAGCAAGATGCTGAAGCTTATTTGGGACAAACTGTTACCCAAGCCGTGATTACTGTACCGGCATACTTCACAGACGCCCAGCGGCAAGCTACTAAAGACGCCGGTACGATCGCGGGTTTAGAAGTCCTGCGGATCGTCAACGAACCGACGGCGGCCGCCCTTTCCTACGGGCTCGACAAGCAAAATATCGAACAGAAAATCTTGGTCTTTGACCTCGGCGGCGGTACTTTCGACGTTTCGATCCTGCAATTGGGAGACGGAATTTTTGAAGTCAACGCCACCGCAGGTAACAACCATCTCGGAGGAGATGACTTTGATGACTGCATAGTCCAGTGGCTGGTAGAAGCTTTCCGGACTCAAGAAGGTAGCGACCTCTCAACAGACAAAATGGCATTGCAGCGCCTCCGAGAAGCTGCGGAAAAGGCGAAAATCGAACTTTCTCTCTCGCAATCCACATCAATTAATTTGCCGTTCATCTCCTCTGATGCCAAAGGGCCCAAGCATTTGGAAATGGATCTGTCTAAGGCTCAGTTTGAAAAACTGGTGGGTCATTTGGTGCAGGCGACGATCGATCCGGTAACTCAAGCCCTCAAAGACGCCAGTCTTACCCCGAAAGATATAGACAGAATTATTTTAGTCGGAGGCTCAACCCGAATTCCGGCAGTTCAAGAGGCAATTAGCAAATATTTTGGCGGCGCCTCTCCCGATAAATCGGTGAATCCCGACGAAGCTGTAGCCGTAGGCGCGGCAATTCAAGCCGGGGTATTGGGCGGTGAAGTCAAAGATTTGCTGTTGTTAGACGTGACGCCGCTTTCCCTGGGACTCGAAACTTTGGGCGGTGTGTTTACCAAAGTAATCGATCGCAATACAACCATCCCCACCAGTCGATCGCAAATGTACAGCACCGCGGCAGACGGGCAAACCTCCGTAGAAATTCACGTCCTCCAAGGCGAGCGCGCATTAGTTAAAGACAACAAAAGTCTCGGTAAATTCCTGCTCAAAGGCATCCCCGCAGCCCCCCGCGGCGTACCTCAAATCGAAGTTACCTTTGAAATAGATGCTAACGGCATTCTCAAAGTTGCCGCAGAAGACAAGGGAACCGGCAAAGAACAAAGCATCCAAATTTCCAATACAGGGGGATTGAGCGAAACCGAAGTCGAGCGGATGCGCCAAGAAGCCGAACTTTACGCCGACGAGGACATCAAGCGCGCTCAACTCGTCGAACTCAAAAATCAAGCCGACACCCTGGTCTATAATTGTGGTGTCACTTTGAAAACCAACGCACAATTGCTGAGCGACGAGCTCAAAGTCGTAGCCGAAACAGCAGCAACAGCTTTGAAAGCCTCTATGGCTAACCCCGACATCACTGGTGAGGAACTCACCGAACAAATCGAAGCTTTCAAGCAACTGCTATACTCCCTCGGGACAGCAGTCTACGAGCAAGCCCGCAGCGGGGTAGCCCCCTCCTCGCCAGAGGCTGAAAGCGAGATGATGTCAGAACTACAAGAGGTTGCAGCTACCGACGACAGCCTTTTCCTGACAGAAGAGCTGCTGGTGGCGCCCCAAGCTCCGCCACAACCGGAACCAAAACCGGAACCAAAACCGGAACGACAGTCCAAGCGACAGCCGGAACCAAAACCGGAACCAAAACCGGAACCAAAACCGGAACGACAGTCCAAGCGACAGCCGCAACCACAACCGCAACCACAACCGAAGGTTCCCGAACCTGAAGTTGATGAGATGAATCCTTTCCTTTAGAACAACTGAACAGCTAAAAATTAAAAGTTAAAAGTTAACAATGAGAATTTTTAATTTTTAATTAGTAATTTCAGGAAGGGCCGCCCATTTCTTTTTCGTACACTTTTTGTTATTTACCTCCAGGCAAGCAGCTTTATGGCCGGTGATTACTATGAAATATTAGGCGTTTCTCGCAGCGCAGACAAAGAGGAAATTAAGCGTGCTTACCGCCGCCTAGCTCGCAAGTACCATCCAGATGTCAACAAAGAATCTGGAGCTGAGGAGCGGTTTAAAGAAATTAACCGTGCCTACGAGGTACTATCCGAACCGGAAACCCGCGCCCGTTTCGATCGTTTCGGCGAAGCAGGCGTCAGCGGTGCAGGCGCGCCTGGGTTCCAAGACTTCGGCGACAGCTTTGCTGACATCTTTGAAAGCTTCTTTCAGGGTTTTCAAGGAGGGGCGGGCGGCCAACAACAACAAGGTCGCAGGCGCAGCGGCCCCGTGCGCGGAGATGATTTGCGACTGGATTTGCGGCTGGAGTTTCGCGAAGCAGTTTTTGGTGGGGAAAAAGAACTCCGCATCAAGCACCTAGAAACCTGCGAAACTTGTAACGGGACTGGCGCCAAACCGGGAACCCGACCTCAAACCTGTTCGACTTGTTCCGGCAGCGGTCAAGTCCGACGCGCTACCCGCACGCCTTTCGGCAGCTTTACTCAAGTTTCAGTTTGCCCCACCTGCAACGGCACCGGGCAAGTGATTGAGGACAAGTGCGAAACTTGCGGCGGCCGCGGTCAGAAAGAAGTGATGAAAAAGCTGAAAATCACTATTCCGGCTGGGGTTGACAACGGTACTCGCT
This sequence comes from Microcoleus sp. PH2017_12_PCY_D_A, assembly GCF_020738565.1. NCBI lineage: Bacteria > Bacillati > Cyanobacteriota > Cyanophyceae > Oscillatoriales > Microcoleaceae > Microcoleus > Microcoleus sp. PH2017_12_PCY_D_A. The sequence goes on from NZ_JAEQCI010000033.1 coordinate 35,864, forward strand.
TGCGCGTTTCCAATGAAGGGGATGCTGGCAAGTTGGGCGGGCCGCCGGGGGATCTTTACGTGTTTTTGGCTGTGAATGAAGACCCGCTATTTAAGCGGGACGGCATTAACGTTAATTCGGAAGTGAAGATTAGTTACTTGCAGGCAATTTTGGGCTGCAGGTTGGAAGTGGAAACTGTAGATGGGCCGACGGAATTGTTGATTCCTACTGGGACTCAGCCTGGTACGGTTCTGACTCTGGAGAAAAAAGGAGTGCCTAAGTTGGGCAATCCAGTCAGTCGCGGCGACCATTTGATTGCTGTGTCTATTGATATTCCGACTAAGGTGACTGCTGAGGAACGGGAGTTGCTGATGCAGCTTGCTAAGCTGAAGGGCGATCGTACTGGTAAAGGCGGCTTGGAAGGATTTCTGGGCAATTTGTTTCAGAAATAAGCAATTTTTTGACACCCATGGGTGTCAAATTTTCCTGTTCGATCGTTCCGTGGCAATTTTTTAAATTCTCTATCAAAAAAATGAGACCAATTGGTCTCATTTTGCCCAGGTAGAATAATTGTTCGGCAATTTGTTTAATTCTCTGTCAAAAAAGTCAGCGCAATTGCGCTCATTTTGTACAGGTAGAATAATTGTTGGGCAATTTGTGGGAATAGTCCTCAAAAAAATGACACCAATTGGTGTCAAAAATCGGCGGTAGAATAATTGTTGGGCAATTTGTCGGAATAGTCCTCAAAAAAATGACACCAATTGGTGTCAAGAATCGGTCGTAGAATAATTGTTGGGCAATTTGTGGGAATAGTCCTCAAAAAAATGACACCAATTGGTGTCAAAAATCGGTCGTAGAATAATTGTTGGGCAATTTGTGGGAATAGTCCTCCAAAAAATGACACCAATTGGTGTCAAAAATCGGAGGTAGAATAATTGGCAGGCAATTGGTTCACGATAAAATAAGGCTTTCAGGATTTGAGATGGGAAATTTGAAAAGAAAAGGCATACTATGAATTCAACATCCACAATAGAAAATCCCAAATCTCCAGATGCCAAAATCGATCTGCGGGGGACTCCGTGTCCTCTGAATTTTGTCCGCACTAAATTGCGCTTGGAACAAATGCCACCTGGTGCTGTTTTGGAGGTGTGGTTGGATGCTGGGGAGCCGATCGAACAAGTACCCGACAGTCTGAAAATGGAAGGCTACCAGATTCTCGAAACGCAATTTATGGCGGATGAGTCGGAACCCGGCTTTTTTGCGATGAAAGTGCAAAAAAGCCCAGAAAACCAGGAAGCAGGATGAGCCTGAATTCTTCCTCGATCGTCGGTACTGTAGTTGCTGTTCAGGCTAACTTCTACCGAGTCAGGCTAGATCCAGCAGCCGGCATTCACGAGAATATAGCCCTGGCGGATGCTCCCACTCTCCTGTGCACTCGCCGCACTCGACTGAAAAAAATTGGTCAACAGGTGATGGTGGGCGATCGCGTGGTGGTAGACGAACCGGACTGGACTGACCGCCGGGGTGCAATTTCTGAAGTCGAACCGCGCCGCACAGAACTCAACCGCCCGCCTGTAGCTAATGCCGATCGCATTCTCCTGGTTTTTGCCCTCGCCGAACCGGATTTAGACCCCGCCTCATTAACTCGGTTTTTAGTCAAGGCTGAATCTACAGGTTTAGAGGTGAGTTTGTGCCTGAACAAATGCGATTTGGTGAAGGCCCAGGAGTTGGAACAGTGGCGCGATCGGCTTTCAGGTTGGGGCTACGAACCAATGTTTATTAGCGTTCGCAGCGGTTTAGGAGTGCAGGAAGCTGCGTCTAAATTGCAAAATAAAGTTTCTCTAGAAAAAGTAGCTGACCAGCATTTAGTAGACAAAATAGAGGGTGTTGTGTTCCCTTATGAGGATAACCCCCTACTAGCAAATTCAGTCGATCCGTTAGATGCGTTAAATGCGGTACAAAATCCTTTGCCGAACTTGCTTGAGGGCCACATCCAAGACAAAATAACGATAATTTGTGGGCCTTCTGGGGTCGGCAAATCCAGCTTGATCAACCAACTGATTCCGGCGCAGAACCTTCGAGTGAGCGCTGTTTCTGGCAAACTCGGCCGCGGGCGCCACACGACTCGCCACGTCGAACTTTTTGAACTTCCCGACGGCGGGCTTTTGGCTGATACTCCGGGGTTCAATCAGCCGGCTCTCGAATCCGAGCCGTCGGAGTTAGCTGAATATTTCCCAGAAGCGCGTCAGAGGCTGGCTTTGGGTAGCTGCCAGTTTAGCGACTGTTCGCACCGCGATGAGCCTAACTGTGTGGTGCGGGGCGATTGGGAGCGCTACCAGTATTACTTGAATTTTCTGGAAGAGGCGATCGTCCGCCAGCAAACTCTGCAAAACTCCAGCAGCGCCGAATCCAGTTTGAAGCAGCAAACCAAGTCCGACGGTACACAGCAGTACGAACCGAAGTTGCAAACAAAAAAATATCGCCGCTCTTCCCGCCGCCAGCAACACCAGTCGCTGCAAGATATGTGTCAGGAAGATTTAGAGGAATTCTGAGGAAGTAGCCGCCTCAGATCCCCCAATACACCAGAAAATAGTACCAACACTTACCCAGGAACCGGATTCGATCGAGTAAGATACTTCTTTGCAGCCCGAGGCCTTAGGCTGCAAAACCCGGTTTCTTTAGTGGCGAGTGCGTCAGTCCTGAGTACATTAATCGCTAAAATTAAATGGCCGATAATTTGTAAAAAAAAGTAGAACAGAAGCAAAAGTTAGCGGGTAGTGCAGGAGCAAAAATATTGTGAATATTCAAGAACTGTTTCAGAAAGGCGGCCCCGCCATGTGGCCCCTGTTGGTGTTATCGATTGTCTCTGTAAGTACAATTATCGAGCGCTTGTGGTTCTGGGCAAGCCTCTTGAGCAAGGAGAAGCAGATAGTTAACCGCATTCTCGACGTGGCGCGCAGCGATTGGGGGGCGGCTAGCGAGATTGCCAGACAAGCCAACCGACAGCCGATCGGGCGATTTCTTTCTGCACCCCTGCGCCTGTACAATCCCGAACCAGATTTATTTCGACTCGCCCTCGAAGCCGCAGCCGATGAAGAGCTGGCTTCGATGCGCCGCGGGGACAAAATCTTAGAAGCGACGATCGCTCTCGCCCCTTTGCTGGGCTTGCTGGGAACAGTTTTGGGCTTGATGAACTCGATCCAGAAGGCCAATCCGGGTGACATCAGCGCCGAGGCAACGAAGGGGGTGACTTTGGGAATTAGTGAGGCACTGATTACCACTGCTTCGGGGATGGTAGTAGCAATTTTTACCTTGGTGTTTTATCGGATATTTCAAGCTTTTTTGTTCAACCAAGCAAAAATATTTCGCAAAGCTGGAAATGAACTGGAATTGCTTTACAGACAATACTGGCCGACGGCTAATGCTAAAGGTCGATCGCCTGATACGGATCGCAACAATTCTTCCTTTGGTTCCGATGGTTTGAACAGGCGTTCTCTCAATTCTCAAGAATCGGGGGAACGTCTCAGGGAGCCGAAATTGAAAGGTTCGGAGCCTGATGTTGATTCAACTTCTAATAATTAAAAGCAAGGAGCAATGATGAAGATTCACTTGGATACTCCTGCTGAAGATGCTCGGATTGAACTGCTTCCTTTAATTGACATAATCTTTTGTATTCTGACGTTTTTTTTGCTATCGGCTGTGCGAATGACCCGCCAGCAAGCAATTAATGTCGATTTACCGAAGGCGAAGACGGGACAAGCGCAGATGCGAGAGATGCTGATTGTCAGCATTGACGATTTCGGGCAAACTTATATCGACCAATTGCCTGTTAATTACCAACAGCTCGATCGAGTTTTAAAGAGTTTCCACAGCACAAATCCTGCCGGCTTGACGGTGTTGTACGCTCCTCAAAATGCTAAATACGCCAAAGTTGTCGAGGTTTTAGACAAATTGAGAGAGGTAGGGGGCGATCGAGTAGCCCTAGCAACTCTTCCTAGTTCGGCTCCCTCTGGGCAGCCGAACGATCCGTCACTTCCCAATTCCGGGATTCCTGCGGCACCTTCGGGCAATTACCCTCAACCCCTGCCGTCTCCCCTAGCTCCGGGCCAGCAGCAGTTCAATCCCAATGGCTTTCAATCTCCTCTCCCAGCTCCGGGGCAGCAGCAGTTCAATCCCAACGGGTTTCAATCTCCTCTCCCAGCGCCCGGACAGCAGCAGTTCAATCCCAATGGGTTTCAATCTCCTCTCCCAGCGCCCGGACAGCAGCCGAGGAACTCTGGGGGAAATCTGGGAATTCCTCCTGTGTCGCCCGCACCCACTGCCCCCAATTTCAGGCCCGGAGCGGCTGCTCCACCGCCGAATGTCCCTCCCTCGAATTAGTGAGAACGCTTCCAAGTTTGGGAACGAACGGTGTGCGGGATTTAACAGGTGTAGCGGATTTAACGAATGGATGTTCAGATTCAGTTGACCTGTGACAGTTGACTGCAAGAGGGCGACCTCTACCTGGCAGTCCGAGGATTGGAATAATGAATCGTCTTTTTTAAATTTCTCCCTACAAGCCTTGGGGCTTTCAACCAATTATTTCTGGTAAAAGTCTAAAGGAAGCTAGGCAAATGATTTGATAACGGATACCAGGAAGAAGGGAAGGGAAGGGAGAACAGAGAAATAGAAATTCTCCCACTCTCCCCATCTCCCCTCACCCGCTCTCCCCTTCACCCAGAGAGAATTTCCGCGCGAGTTGGTATAAATGGCTGCAATTATTTTGGTTCATACTGAGCCTTTTTTCTTTTGACAAGTATATAGAGTGGTATAAGTGGGCAGAAGGAACTTTTGCGGACATGCTACCATCTCTATGGTTAAGTTATTTCTTAGGGCAGATGGTAATTTTGTCAAATTATTGTTACCTTTTGTAATATACTAAAGCGAGATAGGCTTGCGGGACATCCTGAAACCAACAGCCGATCGCTGAAGCAACTTACAGAAACAACTTACAAATCTGGTTAATCCAGGTTTCACTGTCAAGTCACCTTTACTTATAGAGGAGTCTTTCGTCATGAGCCAACCAGCAGAATTGTCTTTGGAGCAGCAATTTAGCCTGTGTTCCTTCAAAACACAGGTAAGTGACATGAGCCGCGAGCAAGCTCAGGAGTTTTTGGTCAAACTTTACGAGCAAATGATGTTGCGCGAAACCATGTACCGCCATTTTCTCAAACACCATTGGGGATTAGAACCCAATCCAGGAGTTGAATAGCTCAGAGTCGCAGTCGGCGACCTCCGTCTCTTACTCTGTTCCCTCAGGCGGAAAGGAGTTGGGGGTGATGGGGCGTCACTCGAACGTACAAAGCAAGAATATCCTCAGAGTTCGACACTGATATACGGAGGAATTTAAAGGTTAGAGGCATTTGGTAGAAACAATTTTTACCGACCTATGGAGAACTCATCCTCTGGTCTGACAAACTCGTACTGTATTGTCTTTTGATTCTACTAAAAGTTGGGATCGAGTCTCGGCAATAGTCCGATCGACCTCGCAGCACAAAGCAACAATAATTTATCACTCCGCCTCTCAAAAATCATAAATCTTTCGACAATATCTATATTTTTTTATACAATAAATTACAGCCACAGATTCGGAGATCGGAGACCATCAATCGATCGTATGTAATTGCTAGAAATGCCAATTGTTTGATATGGCGAGCTTAACACTTCACTACAGCTATTAATCTCCTCTAAAGTCTCTCAAGTTGCAGCCGATCGGTTTGAGCAAGCCTTGAGCAAGTCGAACATCATATCATGTCCCATCGATTGAGCCCAATAAGTAGGGTTTGTAGTGCGGACTTCAGTCCGCATTCAGGGAGCGGACTGAAGTCCGCACTACAAACCGTTTTTGTGGTCATCAACCGGGCATGAGATCGCAAGGCGAGCTCCGACTAGCAAAACCTTTAATTTTCTACTCAAGTCCCATAACTGACAACTTGTAACTCTAGAAAGAGTTATTCCGACTGACGTTCCAGAGTTGCCTCCATCGTACTCGTCAAGTAATGACCGGACATGATGCCGCTAGATTGGTAGTAGCGGTTGTCATCAACGCGGTGGAGGGTATCAAAACCCGTCCGCCGCTGGCGTTCGTCTCCCAGTACCCAGTAACGCTGGACGATCGACTGAGGAGCAATCCAACCTTCGCCCTCGACTCGGCCGAGTTCGCTGTGTTGGAGTACAAAAGTATACTGCCGCTCATCGTTGTTGAGGTGTCCTCGGTACTGCAAAATAATCTCTTCGCGATCGCCTCCTGGAAACACGAGCTTCGTCACCATACTGAACCAATCTGTTCGGTTCCAGCTCACTAAAGTTTTGCCTTTCACCGTAATTGGCACGCCATTGCGCTCAATCCAACTTCCTTCGAGCGTCCATTGGCCAGATTCCATTAAAAACGTGTGAGCCACAGTGCTGTTCCTATGCTTTTCCTGCTGGCTACAATGCTGGTGCAACAACGCACAGCCGTTGTCCCTCAGACTCTATGCTATCATGCCCAACTGTGCCAACAAGAGTTAATTTCTCCTAACAGAACCGGTGCACAAGCACCAGTAACTTGAGGCAGATTGCCGGGAATACCCCGAACCCGCCAGGCGGCTAAAACCGCGAAAGCGATCGCCTCTTTAAAATCTACACTCAAGCCTGCCTCAGAAGTAGTCAACACTTGCACTGGATGCAATTGTGCTTGCAATCGGCGTTTTAAGTAGAGATTGTGGCTGCCGCCCCCGCACAATAAAACTCGATCGGGCATCTGCGGCAAAAAAGTTTGGTAACTGTGAACGATCGAAGCAACAGTCAGTTCCGTCAAAGTAGCCAGCACATCACCAGGACTGAGGTTGTAAGCTTGAGCCTCGACCAAACAACGGTTAAAATAGTCTACACCAAATAACTCTCGCCCTGTAGATTTGGGCGGTGCTTGGATAAAAAAATCTTGCTGCAGCCAATTCTCTACTAAAGCTTGACAGGGAGTGCCGCTTGCCGCCCAAGCTCCACCTTCGTCACAAGTTTTAGTTCCGTCAGAGAAGTGCTGCACTGCCAAGTCTAAGAGCGAATTTGCAGGCCCGGTATCCCAACCCAAGATACCTTCGCCCAGATGAGAAACCGCAGACTTGTCAGCCAATTCTTCATCTTTCCTGGCAGGAAGATAAGTAAAATTGCCAATTCCACCGAGATTTTGGATGCAGAGGTTGCGGTTGGGTTCGGCCAGCAGGCAAGCATCAACTATGGGGACTAAGGGTGCTCCTTGACCACCTGCTGCAATGTCTGCCGATCGAAAATTGCTCACAGTAGTAATGCCTGTCAATTGAGCGATGAGCGCGCCCCGCCCGAGTTGCAAGCTGTAACCCATGTCTGAACCAGGAGTGGGTGGAGCAGAAAAATTGCTCTGTTCCGTATTCCCTGGCGGTCGGTGGTAGACGGTTTGACCGTGAGAGCCGATTAATTCTGCTTTATCATATCCTGCTTGAATTGTCAAGGCTGCGACCGCAAATTCTTGGGCGATCGCATCATCTAATTCGGCGAGTTCTGCCACGGACAGCGCTGAGCCGCTGCAAACCGATAGAATTTGCGATCGCAAAGTAGCAGGATAAGGGAAAGTCTTGCCGGCAACCAACTGCACTTTCAAGTCTGTTTGAGAACCGACCACATCCACCAAAGCAGCATCAATGCCATCCACCGACGTGCCGCTGATCAAACCGATAACGCGAACCATTCGATTTTAGATTTTAGATTTTAGATTTTAGATTTTATGATTGGGAGATTGGGAGATTGAGAGATTGGGAGATTGGGAGATTTTGGGATTTGGATATTTTTAGGTGCGCTCATCGCGCGAGGAGATTATTTGAGGTCGATCGTGACGATCACCACAGTAATATTGTCCCGTCCCCCTTTATCCTTAGCCGCTTCAATCAAAGCAGTTGCAGCGCCCTCGCAGGCGCGAATCGACTTCAGAGGCGAAGCAATCAAAGGATCGGAAAGTTCCTCAGTCAAGCCGTCGCTGCACAGCAACAAGCGATCCCCGGGCTTTACATCCACCGGCAGAATATCTATCTCCTGCAAATCATCGCGGCCCAAACACTGGGACAAAACGTGACGCCAAGGATGACTGCGAGCCTGATCCGGAGTCAGGGCCTTTCTTTTAACAGCCTGAGCCACCCAAGTCTGGTCTTCAGTAATCTGATCCAAGTGAGATCCGTGCAGCCGGTACAAGCGAGAGTCCCCGATATTAGCGCACCATGGTCTGCCCTCATCCCTAAATATCAGAACCACAGCCGTAGTCCCCATATCAGCACGCTCGGGATGTTCGAGCTGATCGGTCAAAATTGCTTGATTGGCAATTAACAAAGCCTGGGACAACAACAGGGGAGAATCTTCTGGCCCTTCCCAATGTTCGAGCAAATAAGATTGAATCGCCCCAGTCGCAATCCGACTGGCTTCTTGACCTCCCGCGTGTCCTCCCATGCCGTCGGCCACTATGAAAAATCGCCCGTCAGGGTCTATGTAGTACGAATCCTGATTTACGGAACGAACTAGCCCTGTGTCTGTTTTACCTGCGAAAGAGCGTTTCATAGATTGGGTGATTGGACTCATCGAACTTCTAAAGTAGATACAACTCGGGCAACTTTGTATACCGACTATTCTCAAAATTTGAAGGAAACTTAAAATTGCTGCTGATATTTTTAACTACATCTCAGAGAGCAGAGATATCTTATCAAACATCATTAGCCAAGTCGCTAATCAAGGTGTTATCCCCAATTGCCACGATCGAATTTTCGCGACTCTGAGTGAAATCTCTCTTGATTTCCTATTGGTAGGATAGACATTTAAAGTTCAAAAAACTACCAATTTTTATCGGAACTTTCCCGCCTTTTGTGCAGGTATTTGAAGTGTATTCCTCAGTTATTCTGGTCTCAGTTATTCTTAGCATTTTGTCACCCTAGCGGTGACATAAATGTTTTAAGGTTAGAGAAAACTTAGAGAATGCCTAGGTCATTATTGCACGAGCCGTTTGTTAAATTTTCAAAATCTCTGGTCAGCAATGCAAAACTTAACATTCGATCGGGACTTTTCGCGGTACGAGTATTTAAAGTATAGTCCGGTCGATCGACTATTCGGGTCGATCGACCGAACTGCGGATTTATGGGAATCTGTTACGACATCCGATCCAAACGATCGATCCGCCTGAACAAACGCAACAGAGCAAACCCAGCACCAGCAGCTAGCAAAGCTACAGCGACAGCCGGCCAGACTTGATTGCTGACAAACAAAATTGTTGCCGACAAAGTAAAAGCACTCATCATCAAAGTATAATTCGTGCCCATTTGAACGTTGCTCATGCGGCGCATCAACCGCTCAGCTTCGGCCGAACGGACGCGAATCCGCAAATCTCCCTGTTCGAGTTTATCAATAGTCTCCTCAATCCGGCGGGGCAAAGCTAGGGCAGTCGAACTCACCTGAGCCGCCTGACGGCCTAGTTCGTTAAAAATGCTGCCCGTTGCATCAGTGCCATTTCCATTAGTCATAAGCTGCATGGCAAAAGGTTGTGCCACCTCCATAAAGTTAAACTCGGGATCTAAGCCTCGGCCCACCCCTTCAATCGTCGAAAAAGCTCGCATTACAAAAGTAAAAGTAGCTGGGAAGCGAAAAGGTTGGTTGTAGGTAATATCGTAAAGGTCGTCGGTAATCGCGCTCACCGACTGCTCTTCAAAAGGCTTGTCCATGAAGTTATCCAGCATATACTGGATGCTGCGGCGCACCGGACTCATATCGCCCGTGGGAACCAAAGCGCCCAACTCGATCAGAGAATCCATAATCCGCTGTCCGTCCTTGGAAGCAATGCCGTAGAGAGTCTCCATCAGTCCTTGGCGAACGTTGGACTGGATTTGACCCATCATGCCGAAATCGTAGAAAATCAGGGCTCCGTCAGCACTCACAGCGATATTGCCGGGGTGTGGGTCAGCGTGGAAAAAGCCATCGTTGAGCAACTGCCGCAAATAAGCTTTGGCGCCTAACTGAGCGATTAATTTGCGATCGATCCCGGCGGCTTCGAGAGCTTCGTAATGGCTGATTTTAATCCCCGGCAGGTATTCCAAAGTCAGCACTCGCGGAGCCGCGTAGCGCCAATAAACTCGCGGCACCCGCACCCAGTCGCAGCTACTAAAATTGCGGCGAAAAGTATCAGCATTGCGGCCTTCATGGAGATAGTCAATTTCCAGCCACAGAATGCGACAGCATTCCTCATAAATCCCCATCCAATCTCGGCCGCGGCCCCACTTAGGATGGTTTTGAAAATAGCGAGCAATGCCCTTGAGAATTTGCAAATCTATTTCAAACAGCTTCCGCAGTCCAGGGCGTTGCACTTTTACTACAACTTCTTGGCCCGAGTGCAGTTGAGCTTTGTGTACCTGGCCCAAACTGGCAGCGGCCAGGGGCACGGGATCGAAGCTGCGGTAGAGTTCCTCAACAGTCTTGCCCAAATCTTGCTCGACAATTACCTCTAACTGTTCGTAGCTGAAAGCAGGGACTTTATCTTGCAGCTTAGAAAGTTCCTCGACAAACTCTGCCGGGAACAAGTCGGCGCGGGTGGAAAATAATTGTCCGACTTTAATGAAAGTCGGCCCCAAATCCAATAGTGTTTCTCGAACCCAGATAGCTTGAAAGCGGCGTCTAGCAACTTTCTTTTCTTCAGTTACGCCTCCCCAGTAGCTCCAGTTTTTGCTGTCGAACCACAGCGAAGCCAACCAGAGCAAGACAAAGGCCCAAATGTCGAAGAAGCGCCGCTGGCGGGAATATTTTTCGCGATTCCAGCGATAAGCTTTACTTTTGTATGATTTACCAGCAGTTTTTGGCTCATCGGCGTCGCTAGTACGCTTGGGGGAGCGCTGGCGATTAACAGAGTCATCAAGGAGAGCAGACACTTGGGTTCCCAAATTGCTTATTTTATGTTGTTGCTTTGATTGCGGGTAGGAAGGAGCGCAGGAGCGCATTGCTTTGCGCTCGTCGCTCGCAATCAGTAGTTGTTGCGATCGTCACTAGCAAAGCTATCGTCCGCTGGAATCGCCCTTTGTTAAGGCAAACTGCTGCGGTAGCGCTGCAATTCGGAGCGCACGAGGGCGACTTCGGCGCGCAGCTCGTCGATCGTTACTTGCAAGTCTGCGGGATGGATGTCTTGAATGGTAGTAGTGCTGGTGGTTGCAGTACCTGTTCTGGTCTGCATCGCCTCATCGGCTGCTCGGTTAGCCCGTTCCACAACTCGATCTGTGAACTGGCGCAGGCGTTCTCTTTGTTCGGCGTCAAATTTGCCGAGTTCGGATAAAGCGTTGGTTGCTGCGCTTTCTAATTGCTCGTACAGTGCTTCGGCAACTGCTCTGCCTACAAAAAAGGCATGAACTGGGGGTTTACTCATAAAAAAATCTCTGTACGCTTCCGCAACGAATTATAACTTGCTTATCCTCGATGGCGCTTCCAAAGAAAGGAAGTTTGCCCGAATCGACGCACGGCCCTGGCTTGCACCGAAAAAAACAACTGTTTGCACGGAGGGCGATCGCATCTCGGCACCGGGCAGGGCAACTCGCTGCATTCTCAGATCTGGTGTTACTAACAGATTTCTCAAGCTTAGTAGCATTGCCAGAACTAATGCGCGACCTCACACAACCTAGCCGCCGTGCCTCAATATTAACATGATTTCCCACAAAATATCAAATATTTATACATTTTTATGGACAGAAATTCGGAGTGCTTAGGAAATAGGAAATATTCAATAAATTCAGGCAGAAGCTATTGGTATTTTGTGAGTCGATCCCAGGTTGTGCGAAATTGTCAGTGGTTCGGGAGGGGGTTATTCAATCCACACTCGATTCGTTCGCCATTTTAAGCAACAAAAAGAATACTAATTTGTCGCAGGTTCAGTCCAAGGCACTGTCGGTTCTGGCACGGGGGGCGACGAGTAAGGTGCGATCGAACTATCGGCATTGCTGCCGCTTTGGCTTGGTATGGGCGGTTCGATCGACGATCCTACAGCCGGCGACGGTACTGTCGGCGCGGATTCTTCCTGTGGGAATGTTTCAGAACTATTGGCAGCAGACGGGGCGGGGGTGGGTACGGGAGGGGAGTATCTGCGGGGTTCGGGTGGCAGGGGTGGAACTTCTGGTACGGGTGCGGATGCTGCTTCCGGTGCTGGCTGGATTTCGGTTTTAGGTTCTGGAATGGGGGACTCAAAAGCCTGCGCTTCGGGATCGGAAGTTGGGGATGCAGAAGGTTCTGGTTCAGGATCTGGGGCGGGAGTCTCCGGGCTTGGGGAGGCAGAAGGTTCGGCGCTAGCTGTTGAGTTGTCGATCGCTTCCGATATACTGCTGTCTGACGTGGGTTTGGGCTGTTTGTTGAGTTGGGGTGGAGGGAAAGGGCTGCTTTCGACAGATGGCTGCCCGAACATGGGCCCTGACAAATCGCGGGATTTGAGCAAATCTTCCAGAGATGGGAAGGATTGAGTTGTGGATCTGTTGTTGCTGGCACTGATGCTGTTGTAGCGCCAGGCCAAGTCAAAACCCATCCAGCCTGCAATAGCAGCCGTGACGACAAACGCCAGGAAAGTCAATTGTGGGGGAGGAGGTGCGGGCAATCGCAGACTTTGCTTGTTTGTTCTGTCTGCGGATAGTCGCTCTGTTTCTTGCTGCAGCATAGTAAGCCAATTTTCCACTGTCTGGGGGCGTTTCTGGGGGTCGGTTTCGAGTCCCTGAAGGATTGCTCGCTCGATGCCGGGGCTGAGGTTGGGCTGAAATTGCCGCAAAGAAGCCAGGGGAATGCGATCGCGCAGGGGTGCTGCTACGGGTGCTACGCCACAGAGCAAGTAGTATAGGGTGGCGGCGATCGCGTAAACATCTGTAGCCGGCGTACATTTACCGTCATAGAGGTATTGTTCGATCGGCGCGTATCCTGGGGAGAGCAAGTTAGTGTGAGTTTGTTTCCTCCCGGCGGTAAAGTCGCGAGCAATACCGAAGTCTATCAACATTACTAGATGAGAATCGGCTCGCCGGATCGTATTTTCTGGATTGATGTCTCCGTGTAGCAATCCGCTGTGGTGAACTGTACTTACCGCTGAGGCTATTTGCCGAATGTAGTGCAGTGCCTGGGCGAATGGTAGAGGGCGATCGGTTTCGACTATTTGGGCGAGAGTTTGGCCCGGAATGTAGTCCATGACGATAAAAGACTGTCCGGCTTCTTCAAAAAAGTCAATTACCCTGACGATGTTTGAATGCTGGCATCGAGACAGGCGCTGGGCTTCGGCAATAAACTGCTGCTGAAACTGGGCCGAGGCTGGGTGTTGGCGCAGACTTTCGTTGAGGGTTTTGAGTACGACGGTTTGGTTTAATTGGGTGTGGGTAGCTCGGTAAGTGATGCCGAACCCTCCTCTACCTAAAGTCTCGTTAATTGTGTATTTGCCCTGTTGCAGGACTGTTGCTGGCGCTAAGTTCATCTTTAGTTGATGCCGGTTCCCAAACTATGCTACCGCCTTTGGGTTGTTTAGCTTTCTTTAGGCCTGATGTTCGATCGGCGATCGGTGCCTTAGTTATCGGTTTCGCTCTGCCCGGTCATCTTTGCCTCTGGCGGTTATTTTATCTGTAGCAGGCGTCTTAAAACTTAACACAATATTTTGCCAATAAAAATCCCGCTCTTTTGGAACGGGAAAGCCATCAGGGTGCATCTATATGATTATCACTATAACTCATGGGGGGGTATCACCCCTCTTCGGTTTACCAAATCTTTACGATTCGCAGCTTTATGTAAATATTTAGGTTTTTATTTGACTTATAAGCCATCTTGCGATCGAGAGGATGACGCTATGTCGAGTTTGAGCTTGAGGAAATAAAACAACTGGTGATTTTGATGCGTGTTGGGAGGAAATTAGACTTATTGCATAAATCTTTGATTGATTCTTCAACCGCCGATCGACGCCGATCGACGCAGATTCATTTCCTGATTGGAAAGCTTGGGAATGCAATGCAAGTCTATGGAAGATGGTGACACGGATCGAATCAAGTGAGTTTCCTCTGAATCATGTGAACTTTAATCTTTCTTACCGTGCTTCGGCAAATGGTGCAGCAAATACCAAAACACCGCTATATTTGCGATAAAAACCGCCAGCTTAAGTACGGTAAAACCATGAAATAACTCATATATTTCGGGCGGAATACTGATGCCTACCAGCGCTAAAACCAAAATAGTTGCCCAGCCTTTTTCGTACCACAAACCAACTGCTTCAACAGCAGTTAAAGCGGCGTAAAGTCCTGCGGCAAGTCCACTAAACAGTAATGTTTTAGGCTTGATACTTAGAACTTTATCTAGTAAAAGCTCAACAAGTTTTAATTTACTTTCTAAGAAGTACGATTCTGAAAAATCCTCCAATGCTTGATAATTTTTCAGTGCCAAAAGCAAAGCGAGCGAAGTTACTGTCAAGAGGGCAGCCACAAAACTTTTGTAAAGGACAATTGCGATCAAACCAGGAGGGCGCTGTTTTTTCACGTGAATTCTCGGAATATTGATAATGTGCGATCGCAAGAGTGAAGGAAGTTCGGCAACGGATTTTTTAACGGATTTAACCGATGAAGTAAGAAAGTTCGGCAACGATAAATGTAGGGAATTTAACGGATAGTAAAAGTTGAGTAGGATGTGCCAGCAATTATAGGAATTACGCACAGGTGGTCAGAAACCGGGTTTTTTAGGAGAATACGGCGTCACAGCGCGCAGATTTGCGAAAAAACCCGGTTTCTTTGGTCGCAGTGCGTACAAAAAATAACCCGCTGCTAACACACACCATACTAAGATTGAGGATAGCGTTGTGCTAAGAAAGAGATCGCACTAGCCCGATCGCCCAAATCGCCATTCAACGCAGCCGCCAACAAATCATCCAACATCAGTTTAAACCCAGGCCCGGGCTTGTAACCCAAAGCCTTCAAGTCATTGCCGTTTAAAGGCGGCTCAACATTAGCCCACTTTGTGAGGTATTGCCAAATCTGGCGGCGGGCGCTTCGGGGACTTTGGAGGGCGATCGCAATTAACAGCGGCACCTCATAATTCCGCAACAGAAATACCAACTGACTGGGTGATTTACACTTCGGCAAATTCTCTGCTAATTCCTGATTTCCAGCTTCCAAATGTTCCAGCCGTTTAATGCTGTCAGCAGGTAACTGAAGATTTGCAGCCACCTTAACCCGATATTCCGGTGCTAAATAAGCGATCGAAACTTCCAGCCGCATCAGCCAATCAGGAATATTGATAATTGGGAATTGGGAATTGGGCATTGGGAATTGGGCATTGGGAATTGGGCATTGGGCATCGGGCATTAGGAATTGGGCATTGGGAATAGTTTGTTCCTTCTTCCTTCTTCCTTCTTCCTTCTTTCCTCTTCCTTCTTCCTTCTTCCGACTTCCCTCTTCCTTCTTCCGACTTCCCTCGGATTTCTTCCTTCCATTCAAACATCGATCGAGCAAACGCAGCCGCCGCCATAACTCCCGATCCAACTCCAAAGTAGGATGAATGCAGCGCAAAGCCTGCAAATCTCCCAGCATTTCCAAAGCAACCTGCCAATAAGGAGCTTGCAAAATGTACTTCAATTCACTTTTGAGGCGAGTTTCCAAAGCCGGAGCTCGGCCGTTTTCCCCCTGAATGCGGTAATAAATCCCGCTTTCCAAAGCGTGGCGGATGTATCCTTCAGTCTGCGACTCTATTGAAAATCCCAGCCGCACCGCAAACCGCACCGCCCGATAAATTCGCGTCGGATCTTCGATAAAACTGTTAGCGTGCAAAACTCGAATTTGCCGCGATTCCAAATCTTGCAAACCGCCAAAAAAATCCAACAATTCGCCGCTGCGCGGAAAACCCAACCGCACAGCCAGCGCATTAATTGTAAAATCCCTGCGGTACAAATCTTGGCGGATCGAACTCGCTTCAACTTCAGGATTTGCCGCCGGATAAGGATAAAATTCAGTACGAGCCGTAGCGATATCCAGCCACAGCGAGCCGAAAGCAGAGTCTTTGTGCCACAATAGGGCGGCGGTTTGAAATTGACCGTGAATGTCTAAACGCGAGTTGGGGTAAAGCTTTTGCAGGGCTGAGGCTAATTCGACTCCAGCGCCGGAATCGTCGGTACCGCAGTTGCCATCGACTACCAAATCAATATCTGCGATCGCCAGTTTATCATCCGTCGCTAACAGTAAATCCCGCACTGCTCCACCGACAATATAAAGTTGCCAGCCGCGCTGTTGTGCTATGTTGGCCGCGATCGACAATAATTGCCATAATTCGCTACTAATGCCCGATCGCAACAACTGCTCAACCGACTCAGATACAGGATAATTAGACAACTCAGCATTACTTCCACTATCGCGCGCTTTTTGCTGGTGCAATTCCCGCAACACGTCAGTGCGAGTCACAATTCCCACGAGTTGGCCGTTTTCCAATACTGGCAAACGCCCGATATCGTATGTCACCATTAAAGCTTCAATTTCTGGCAGCAAGGTATCCGGGGCGATCGTTTTTAGCTGCGGAGTCATGTAACCCTTAACTGGGGCGTGACTGAAACCGTGGTGGAGGGCGATGTCAATGTCACGGCGCGAGATAATTCCCGCCAGTCGTAGCTTGCGGGGCGGGACGCCATCGCCCGCATCGACCACTGACAGCCCCGAATGTCCGTAGCGCAGGAGGATACGGTGAGCCTCTCCGACGGAGGTTTCCGGGCGAATGCTCCGCACTGGAGAGGACATTAACTCGCGGGCTGTCGGAGGGTGGGGAATTTGAGTTTTGAGTTCCTCCGCTAATTCATTTAAAGTTAGCAGCGGATCGACATCTCGTACAGCTACGGAAGCGGCGCGGGCGTGGCCTCCACCGCCGAGGGGTTTGAACAATTCGCTGAGGTTTGTGCCTTCAATGCGCGATCGACCGATAATAGCTAAGCGGTTGGAAACTGCGGATTCAGCGATGTTGCGGTTGTCGTTTTCGCTAAATTTATAGACATTGCCTAAAAGTAGAGCATCGCTTTCAGTTAAATCCAGCAAGCGAGAAGCTAGGGCCGAAAGTCCGGGCACGTAGGCTTCAGTGGATAGCAGCACCCAAGCTACTGTATAACCGTGCAAGGTTTCCGATCGCAAATTATTCAGCGCTTCCTTGAGCAAATCCTGCAATTGCGGAGACAAACCGGGTTCTACATATTCAGAGATTACCCGCAAACTGGCTCCTTGTTCCATCAACCACGCCAAAGCCATTGCATCTCGCGCAGTTGCGCCCTCAAAGGTGAGGGAACCTGTATCGACATGGATTCCGAGGGCCATAACTGTGGCTTCAGAAGGCTGCAGGCTGGATGTTGTATCGCCGTTTTCGGCTGCATTTTGGAGTTTTTCGCGGAGTTTTTCGACAATTAATGTGGTGGTTGCGCCGACTGCTTCGATTTGTGTCACCGTGGCGGGGATGTCTAAATCGGCTTGGAGATGGTGGTCAAAAACCGCTATTTCGTTGAGTTGTGGCAAATCCAGCCATTCTGCGGCTTTTCCCAGTCGATCGCGCCCCGAGGCATCTACTATAGTAATCGATCGAATTTGTTGCGGATTGACCGATCGGCGTTCGATCAGCGGGTACTCGTCGCGGTGCAGCGCCAAAAAATCCCGTACCGTCGGGTGAGATCCGCCAGTCAGCACGATTCTGCTACCGGGGCGCAGCACGCATAGTCCCACCGCCGCGCCCAAGGCGTCAAAATCTGCTGTTGTGTGGCACAAAACTAAGTCCATAACCGAAAATCCCGCATCTCTCACTCCCAGATTAGCAATTTCTGGGGCTTTGATACCGGAGCGGGCGATCGGGCTGTAACAGGACTTACGCATGGGGCTAGAAACCGGGTTCAGGTAAAAAATTTGCGGCGAAGAACCAGAAATCTAGGAATCAACCCGGTTTCCGAGGTTTAATGCGACCTCGACTGCTTAACTCAGCCTTCAGCCTGTCTCGAACCCAGTGTTCTGTCATCAGTAAATTTGGGTAGAAACCCCGTCCTTTTAGGACGGCTTTACGGGTATAATTTCAGTGGTCAATGACCCACCCGTGACGATGGAGGCATAAACCCGCGTCTCCAAAGCTTGCAACAATTGCAACGGGGAAGAAAAATCGGTAGACCGGGAAAAGAGGACAGGGCAATGGGCAGTCCACCCCTAGAATCAAACAACAAAGATTTTTGTTGGTATTCGACACATAAAACCGCTTTCTCTTGCGGGGTTAGTCTGTGGAGCGAGCATAAGACCAAATCTCCTTGAGGGTCGAGGCTGCTGCGATCGAAGCAGAAACCTAAGTTGTGAGGCTTAGGAATCACCGTCCGCGACGGTCGGTGAGTATGTGAAGTAGCGAACAATGATAAAATTGATGCAAATCTCAAGAGCCGCTGGCGCCTGTTCGCGCAACGCCCGAATTTGCACAGTCTCTTTCGTATCAATCAACCGACAATTTCTGGATTACTATCGGGATACTGTCAGTCGATTTGAGATTTGAGATTTTAGAGTTACTCCACAGCTCGATCTGGGAGATGCAACTTTGGTCTAAAATTTTGAAATCTCCACGACGTAAGTCGGGGAATTCAACCGGTTTTTGAGCGAACCAAAAACTCTCACCTGGAATGTTTCTCTAGGTTAGGACAAACTATTTCTCATCCACAACGCACGGTTATATCGAAAGGAGAAAAGATGTTATCAATTCTGTTTCAATTGGTTTTACTAGCTTTGGTACTGCTGTCTTTTGTAATGGTGGTTGGCGTGCCAGTTGCTTATGCCTCTCCCCAAAACTGGAATCAGTCTAAATCGCTAATTTTTGCTGGTTCTGGTCTCTGGTTTTTGCTTGTTATTGCAGTGGGTGTATTGAACTTTTTGGTAGTTTAAATTTTCCCAGCCCGACCGCAGGTAGAAAGTAGAAGGTAGAAGGTAGAAGGTAGAAGGTAGAAAGCATTTGTAGGTAACTGGAAGGCCCTCGACCTGAAAACGTACCAGCCCGAATATTTCTAGATAGCAGACTGTAGGTTTTTCCAAGTGAAATCCCGAGGAGATGTTTCTGCTTTCTAAATTTTGCCTTCTTGCAAAAAAATAAATGCTAAAATCTAAAATAGAACACTATGACTGTTTTCGAGGGAACTTTTACTCAAACTGAATCTCTCCGGTTTGCAATTGTCATCGGTCGTTTTAACGATTTGATTGTCAACAAACTTTTGGAAGGATGTCAAGATTGTTTGAAGCGCCACGGGGTTGATATCAATCCTCAGGGAAATCAAGTTGATTTTTATTGGGTTCCCGGAT
Source organism: Microcoleus sp. PH2017_12_PCY_D_A (assembly GCF_020738565.1). Lineage (NCBI taxonomy): Bacteria > Bacillati > Cyanobacteriota > Cyanophyceae > Oscillatoriales > Microcoleaceae > Microcoleus > Microcoleus sp. PH2017_12_PCY_D_A. The sequence goes on from NZ_JAEQCI010000033.1 coordinate 55,189, forward strand.
GTTTTGAGATTCCTTTGGTGGCCCGCAAAGCTGCTCTTTCTGGTCGCTACGATGCGGTAATTTGTCTGGGTGCGGTAATTCGGGGTCAAACTCCGCATTTTGATTTTGTAGCTGGTGAGGTTTCTAAAGGAATTGCTGCGGCTGCTTTTCAAACTGGTGTACCGGTGATTTTTGGGGTGGTGACGACTGATACGATGCAGCAAGCTTTGGAAAGGGCGGGAATTAAAAGCAATTTGGGCTGGAATTATGCGATGAGTGCTTTGGAAATGGGCACTTTGATGCGTCAAGTTAATGGTTTGGGCGTAAACTCTTACGGTCAATTAGCTAGTGGGTCTGCTGGTCAAGTGCTGTCGGGCGAAGTAAATCTGGCTATAGCCCCGGATGTATCGTCAGATCGAATACTGTAATTTCTACAAAGCATATTTTGCCAACAATGGCCACAATTCCCAATTCAGATTTTGACAAGTGGCAGCATTTGATTCACTTCCTGTTCAGGAACACACATACCTTCTCAAAGACCGATTCAGGAACACACATACCTTCTCAAAGACCGAGATCCTCCTAAACTTTTGAAAAATGTGGAATTGCTAGATTATCGTCTATTCCCCAAGAGGTATTATCGAATTTTGGTGTTGAATAAGGTTGAATAAATATCTGAAATCCGTTATGTTAACTTAGGTGTAAGTATTGAGGTTATCTAAACTCGATCCCCTAGCACGGATTTCAGTCTAAATGCTGTACGATAAGTATTTAACCTCTTCTTAATAAACAGCTCTGAAAACAACTTTCTAGGTTAATTGTTGAGATAATATAAAAGGATAATTTTGTCAAGAGAGTGCCTAGAAAGCTTTTCTGCAAAAGGATTGAGAGTTTTGAAGGTCGGCCGGATACTTACAGTTACTTATCAACATGAAAGTGGAAAAACCTTATGGGTGACATTCAAGCAACATTTACAGCTACCGATCGAGCTTTTCAGATTGAGGGGTACGAAAAAATAGATTTCAGCTTGCTATACGTAGATGGTGCTTTCAAGCTTGAGAATCCTGAGATTGCCGATAGTTACCGCCAATTTGGTCGCTGTTTAATGGTTGTAGATGAAACAGTCTACGGTCTGTACGGTGCACAGATGCATCATTATTTCAAGCATCACCAGATAGATTTAACAGTCTTTCAGGTTAATATCAAGGAACCTGATAAGACGTTAAAAACGTTTGAAAGCATCATAGATGCCTTCGTTGATTTCGGACTCGTGCGGAAGGAGCCTGTTTTGGTAGTCGGTGGTGGATTGACGACAGACGTAGCTGGTTATGCCTGCTCGTCTTATCGCCGTCGGACTAACTACATTCGCGTACCCACAACCTTAATTGGCTTAATTGATGCCAGTGTGGCGATCAAAGTAGCTGTGAACCACGGTAAGCTGAAAAACCGCCTCGGTGCTTACCACGCTTCGCAGAAAGTAATTTTAGATTTCTCTTTCCTGAAAACTCTGCCGATCGACCAAATACGAAATGGGATGGCAGAGTTAATTAAGATCGCCGTAGTAGGTAACACAGAAATCTTTGAGTTGTTAGAAAACTACGGCGAAGCATTGCTGCACACCCATTTTGGTTATGTAGACGGCACATCGGAACTTCAAGAAGTGGCACATCGGCTCACTTACAAGGGGATTGAGTCGATGCTGGCCTTAGAAGTACCAAACCTACACGAGCTAGATTTGGATCGGGTGATTGCCTACGGTCACACTTGGAGTCCGACGCTGGAACTAACGCCGGAAATTCCGATGTTCCACGGCCACAGTGTCGCCATCGATATGGCTTTTTCGGCGACTATTGCTGGGCAGCGGGGCTACATTTCGATCGCCGATCGCGATCGGATCTTAGGGTTAATGAGCCGCCTCGGACTAGCAATTGATAGCCCTTATCTCACATCAGAACTGCTCTGGAAAGCGACAACATCGATCAGTCGTACCCGTGATGGTCTTCAACGTGCTGCGGCTCCCCGCCCCATTGGTGAATGCTTTTTCATGAATGATTTGACTCGAGGTGAGCTGGATAAAGCCCTACTGGTTCATCGAGAAATCTGTCAGGACTATCCGCGCCGCGGCGATGGGGAAGATATGTACGTGGGGTCAGGCAGAGCTGGAAATCTTTCCACATCTGGGGTTTGACCGTGAGACCCGTTACCGCTGTCGGGATTTTAGCCTCTTTACTCGAAAGTCTCGCCGAGCAATTGGCAAAAATCGATAATCTCGATCGAGCATTCTCGGCCCAATTACAACAAGCCGAAGAGTTGGCAAATAATCTCGATCCGTACCTGGATCTTTGTACCGCGCCGGAATCTCCTGCCTTAGCCGCGTTAGTGAAGCGCACTCAATCAGAAGACTGGAGTTGGACATAGCGTGCCAAATAGTTTACTAAACTTGTCCACAGTTAATTACCGAGAGGGGGTTTAACCATGTTTGCCGTCAAGCGAGCGCTAAAATTGAATAATAGGGAAGCAACCTTGATGGCAAAGCACGCAGGATTTCGGCCTGTAGTATTTAACATGGGTTTGAGCTTGCGAGTCCAAATGTACGGTGCAGGTGAGTTTTCAGACTCAAAGGTCATCAACTACGTCAAGAAAGTTCTTACCAATCACGTCAAGAAACAACCTGAATGCGCTTGGATGAACCAGTTGTCTTCTCGTGTTTACCAAAACGCTTTGATTGACTTGAAAGAAGCGTTCAGTCGGTATCGCTTGGGAAAAGCCGCCCATCCAAAATTTGCCAGCCGCCGAGACGGGCAATCATTCACGGTTGATTCTTCTAATGGAAAAGTTCTACTAAAATCTGGCAACAGCATCAAGATTCCTACTTTGGGGACTTTTCGGCTTCACGAGCCACTGCCGCATGGGTTTGTATCTCAAACTTTTACCATTTCAAAAGAAGGAAATCGCTGGGAGAGTTTCTTTTTGTGTTGATGCCCAAGGTTTGCCAGTCCAACAACCTGAAGGTTCTGTAGGAATTGACGTAGGTGTTAAATCTTTTGTCACCCTATCAAACTCTCAAGTATTTGATGCGCCAAAACCTCTAAAGCAAGCGAAAACCAAGCTGGCGCGGTTGCAGGGAAAGGCTCATCGGCAAATAAAAGGCTCAAACAACCAGCGCAAAACTTACAGCAAGCTCCGCAGGCTCGCGCGGACGATAGCCTGCATTCGTAAAGACTTCCTTCACAAGTTGACAACTTATTTGGCTAAAACTTTCAAGCTAATTAAGATTGAAGACTTGAATGTTAGAGGCTGGCTGGCAAATCACAAGTTAGCTCGGGCAATATCTGACTTAGGTTTTTACGAATTCAGGCGACAGCTAGAGTACAAGTGCAAAATGTATGGAGCGAGCTTAGTGCTGATAGATCGATGGTTTCCCAGTTCTAAGATTTGTGCCAGTTGCGGGCATAAAAAAGATATGCCTTTAGCCGAAAGGATTTATAATTGTCCGGCTTGCGGCGTGTTGATAGACAGCGATTTAAATGCCAGGCAAGAATATTTTAAATTGGGAACCCAAGGCTATTGGGGGATAGCCTGCTTATCTTGGGATGGCCGACCACCCAACAGCGCAGGAAGTGAGTTCTGAATTTTGGCTAAAGATGGCTTTAGTTAAGTTTGGGTAAGTTTTACGAAGCAGTAAGCGATTCTCTGACGGCGAGAGATGGATTGACTTTAATTCGGCGCGTTTAGTAGAACAAAACTTAGGCGTCAAAACCAAAAAAACCGGGTTTTTTGCCCAGGCGGGCTGTAACGAAGTCCGATGTCAAAAAACCCGGTTTTTAACCACCCGTGCGTCATATCAAATCCGCGCTTCCAGAAGGCATGATTCATCTCTCTGTTCTGGAGACTCTGCGCCGGCTTCGCTTCAACAGCGGTTTAATGATTCAAAAACCACCGCTTTCTTAGAGTATTTACTTAGTAAAAAATTATGATCGAAACAGTTTCAACAGCAGCGATGCCATCTGAACAGGAAACAAAGGCGCCTTCTAAGAGCTTCCAAGCAGTCAAAACCATAGCAACCTTAATTTTGCTGCTATTGGTACTGCCCCTGAATCTCGCTTTAACAGCGATCGCCCTACTGAGATCCATCATCATCAAACCGTTTCAGTCTCGAACGATCGCGGACTCTCCCCAAACGATTTTGGTCGGCGGCGGCAAGAGGACCAAAGCATTACAGCTAGCCCGATCGTTCCATAAGGCCGGTCATCGGGTAATTTTGGTAGAAACCCACAAATACTGGCTGACAGGTCATCGTTACTCTTGGGCAGTCGATCGCTTTTACACAGTACCAAATCCCCAGACAGAGGAATACGCTCATGCACTCTTAAAAATTGTCCAACAAGAGAAAGTTGATGTTTTCGTTCCTGTCAGTAGCGCAGGCGGAAGTTACTACGATGCCAAAGCCAAAAGCGTACTTTCTCCTCACTGTACGGTAATGCAGCTAGATCTCGAAACTCTGGAACGTTTGGATAATAAATATGAGTTGGCAAAAGCCGCCGAAGCGTTGGGGCTGCGAGTTCCGAAGTCCTACCGGATTACTAATCCGCAGCAAGTAATCGACTTTGATTTTACTGATGCACAGCGTCCATATATTATCAAAAGTATTCCCTACGATTCTATTCGCAGGTTAAACCTGACGAAGTTACCCTGTGCAACTAAGGCAGAAACTGCCGCGTTTGTCAAATCTTTACCAATTTCGGAGAGTACACCTTGGATTATGCAAGAGTATATTCCAGGGCAAGAATACTGCACTCACAGTACAGTTCGTAATGGTCATCTTCAGTTGCATTGTTGTTGCAAATCGTCGGCGTTTCAGATAAATTACCAGCATGTCGATCGCCCGGATATCGAAAAGTGGATTCGTCAGTTTGCCAAAAGTCTCAATCTAACTGGACAAGTTTCCTTTGATTTCATGGAGGCGGCGGATGATGGAGAGATTTACGCGATCGAATGCAACCCGCGCACCCATTCAGCCATTACGGTGTTTTACGACCATCCCGATGTGGCAAAAGCTTATTTGGAAACCGACCCTTTACCACAGACAGTGCAGCCTTTGGCATCTAGTCGCCCGACTTACTGGATTTACCATGAAATTTGGCGATTGGTGACTCATTTGTGGTCGCCCAAGCTAGTTTATGAGCGGTTACAAATTATCGCTCAAGGCAAAGATGCCATCTTCGAGTGGGACGATCCGCTGCCGTTTTTGATGGTGCATCATTGGCACATTCCCTTGTTGTTATGGGGAGATTTACAGAAGCCGAATGAGTGGATTCGGATTGATTTTAATATTGGCGAACTTGTGGAAATAGGGGGAGAGTGAGTATGTCATTATTGCGGGTTTTGCATCTAGTCGGCTCGGCAGTTAGCGATTTTTACTGTAATTTATCGCGGCTTTTTGCCGAAAATTGTCTGAAAAATACTGCTAATTCAGCACTTTATGAATTTCATATTGCCTATATTTCTCCCGATGGTCAATGGCGTTTTCCCACATCTCTCGATGAAGGTGCGATCGCAGCCGCTAATCCCATGTCTCTAGCGGGCGCTGTACAGGTGCTGACAGAGCTAAAGATTGACGTAATGGTACCGCAGATGTTTTGCATCCCCGGCATGACTCAATACCGCAGCTTGTTCGATATGCTGAGTATTCCTTATGTTGGTAATACGGCAGAGTTGATGGCGCTGGTAGCTGATAAAGCGAAGACTAAGGCAGTAGTAGCAGCCGCTGGAGTAAGGGTGCCGCAGGGAGAAGTTGTCCGGGCGGGGGGCGATCGACCTGAGATTGATTTGCCGATCGTCCTCAAGCCGCTCTATGGTGATAATTCCATTGGAGTGACTTTGGTTAAAAATGCTGCTGACTATGATGCGGCTTTGCAGACAGTATTGACTCATTCAGATGAGATTCTAGTAGAAAAATTCATTGAATTGGGTAGAGAAGTTCGCTGTGGGATTATTGTCCAAGCGGGCTCGCTAGTCTGCTTGCCGCTGCAAGAGTATCCTGTAGATCCTGATACCCAACCGATTCGGAGTTATGCCGACAAGCTCAAACAAAATGACGATGGTAGCTTGGATTGTTCCACTAAAAATAGTACCAAGCCGTGGGCAGTTGATAAGAGCGATCCGATTACGGAGAGAGTTTGGGCCCAGGCCAGAAAATGCCACATCGCTTTGGGCTGTCGCCACTACAGTTTATTTGATTTTCGCATCGACCCCGATGGACAACCTTGGTTCTTAGAAGCGGGGCTGTTCTGTTCTTTTGCCGAAATAAGCGTGCTTTCGGCTATGGCCAAAGCATCAGGAATTTCTCTGGATACTTTTTTTGAAAGTATGCTGCAAAATGCCTTACCTGAAATCCCAAATAAATAAGTTATAACAATTCCGTTGTCAAGTCCTTGTGCTATTTTAGCACAAGGACTTGTGTAATCTTTGAGCTTTTCGCATACTAATCGCTAGACAGAGGAAACCACAACATGATCCAAACCATATCCAAAACAATCACGTTTGATGAGTTCGTTGCTTGGTATCCAGAGAACTCTGTCCATAAGTACGAACTACATAATGGAGTAATTGTTGAAATGCCTTTAGGAACCGGCGACCATTCGGAAGTTACGGGTTTTATATCCAGTGAAATCAATTTTGAAATCAGGCGACTGCAATTGCCTTACTCAATTCCAGGTGACTGTCTGCTCAAGCCCGTCCGTGACGAAGCAGGTTATCAGCCCGACGTAATTGTCCTAGATAGAACCGCACTTGTCAACGAGCCACGCTGGAAAAAAGAATCCATCATCACGAAGGGGTCTTCGGTACGACTGGCTCTAGAGGCCGTCAGTACGAACTGGCAAGATGATTACCTGGTTAAAGTAGCTGATTATGAAAGATTGGGTATCTCGGAATATTGGGTTGTGGATTATGCTGCTTTGGGCGGCAGACGCTTCATTGGCAATCCGAAACAACCTACTATCTCGGTTTACCAGTTGGTTGACGGGGAATATCAAATCAGCCAGTTTCGGGGAGATGACACAGTTGAGTCGCTGGCGTTCCCAGAGTTGAGGTTGACTGCTGAGCAGATTTTTCGAGCAGGTCTGCCTCTAGCCGAGCCGAGATAGAACGAATGCGACGATCGGGTATCAAAAGGATATCAAATGGAGTACAAGCTGTTCAGAGATTTTACCTACACATTGCAACTTGTCAAATTGTGTGATACTATAAAACGTTCTTAGAAATAGCGCAACAGCAAATATTACTGCATGGCAACGAAGCCAACGATCGCATTTACGCACCTGGGCTGCGAAAAAAATCGCATCGATACCGAACACATGATCGGCTTGCTGGCTCAAGCGGGCTATCAAGTCGATTCTAATGAAGAATTAGCCGATTATGTTGTAGTCAATACTTGCAGTTTTATCCAAGCTGCGCGAGAAGAGTCAGTCCGCACCTTGGTAGAATTGGCGGAAGCTAATAAAAAAGTAGTCATCACTGGCTGCATGGCACAGCATTTTCAACAGGAATTGCTGGATGAATTGCCGGAAGCAGTCGCAATTGTCGGCACGGGCGACTATCATAAAATCGTCGATGTGATGCAGCAGGTGGAAAAGGGCGATCGAGTTTCCCTCGTCTCGAAGGAACCTACTTACATCGCTGACGAAACTACTCCCCGCTACCGCACGACATCCGAAGGTGTGGCCTATCTGCGGATAGCAGAAGGCTGCGACTACCGCTGTGCATTTTGCATTATCCCGCACTTGCGCGGAAATCAACGATCGCGGACGATCGAATCAATTGTCGCCGAAGCTAAGCAATTAGCTGCCGAAGGTGTCAAAGAAATTATCTTAATTTCCCAAATTACCACTAACTACGGCAAAGATATCTACGGCGAACCGAAGCTAGCCGAACTGCTTCGGGCTTTGGGTAAAGTAGATGTGCCTTGGATTCGGATGCACTACGCCTATCCTACAGGTTTGACTCCCCAAGTTGTGGCGGCAATCTGCGAAACGCCCAACGTTTTGCCCTATTTGGATTTACCCCTGCAACATTCGCACCCAGAAATTCTGCGGGCGATGAACCGGCCTTTTCAAGCTGGAATTAATGATGCGATAGTCGATCGGCTCAAAGCAGCAATTCCGGGCGCCGTGATGCGGACAACTTTTATTGTCGGCTTCCCCGGCGAAACAGACGAACACGCAGCACACTTGCTGGAATTTGTCAAGCGCCACGAATTCGATCACGTTGGAGTTTTCGTATTTTCGCCCGAAGAAGGCACCCCAGCCTTCAATTTGCCCCAGCAAATACCAGCAGAAATAATGGAAATGCGGCGCAATGCGGTAATGGCAGCACAACAACCTATATCATTGAAAAAGAATCAAGAGTCTGTCGGTCAGGTAGTTGATGTCCTGATAGAACAAGAACAGCCAGAGACAGGCGAGTTGATTGGTAGATCCGCCCGATTTTCCCCAGAAGTAGATGGACTCGTCTATGTGACAGGAGAAGCGCGGCTGGGGTCGATCGTACCTGTAAAGATTACGAGTTCAGATGTCTACGACCTCTACGGTAAAGTCGATTTTAGACTTTAGATTTTGGATTTTAGATTAAAGAATTGACTTGCAGCGCAGTGAATCTGGGATCTGGAATTTTAGTCTAAAACTTTGGGATCGACTCTGAGGCTCGTTTCGGAAAGCAAGTATCCGTCTGTGAGCGGGTAAAATCTAAGTGTTGCTGCAAATGTCGTCTGAGGCGGTGTCGCGAAAAAAACCGGACACCAGCCAAAAATGATTAGCAGATTGTGCAAGAAAAGTAACCATTTGTGCAAGATTGTGCAAAGATATGTAGAAAAGGGGCTGTAAACTTTTTTACCCCCTCTGGTGGCAATCGACCCGCCCCGTCGGGGTGCGGTTATCTCTACAGAACGATCGGAGAATTTTAACGAATTTAATGTTTTGTTTCTGAATGTAAAGAGTTATGATGATAACAAGCCAGAAATAAGCGGGGAAAATTTGAGATTGCTTCGCTGTCCGCCCTACACCACAACGGTATCCCGAAAGAGTGTTGAGATGGATAGGCGGTAACGGTAGTCCAAAAACGGATAAAAGCCACCGACGCCAGGAGTGGAGAGATTGAAAATTTTAGACGCTAGTTAAGACCCCCCAGATTCATCTGTGGAGTAAATCTAAAATCTAAAATCTAAAATCTAAAATCGACTGACGGTCGCTACATACCCTGTTGAATCCCGCAGGCGACGGATTGCGGGATAGCGCCTGAACTAACAAAACTCTAACTACTATATAGGTAGTAAAGTGGGGCTGGTCATCATCCTCACTATAAAATGCCGGCGTAGGGAAAGCTTGCAAGTACCTCAAAGGAAGTCCAATGTACTGTTTGAAGAATGTTGGAAGCCGATCGCCCCACCGCTCGCGGTTGGTATCGGTGATGTCAGAAAATCAAAGACGGCTGTCGAATCGGTAAATTAGTCACCATCGACGGAGCTGCCCTATACTCGATTGCTATTTAAAAAGGTGCGCGCAGGCGCAGCACCATACAGAACTCATAATGAGTTCCTGCCGCCGAGCAGAAATCCGCATCCGAGTTGGGCAACTTAGAAGGCTAAGACTCGTTATTAGGAGCATTAATGAATTTATTGTTTGAAGGCTTGGGTCTTTCCGAAGAACTCGTTCTCCATCTGGAAACACTCGGCTTTACAGAACCTACTCCCATCCAAGTACAAGCCATTCCTCACCTGCTAGCAGGTCGCGATGTTGTGGGTCAAGCCCAAACAGGAACGGGCAAAACGGCAGCATTCTCGTTGCCCATCTTGGAGCGGATTGATTTAGATGTAACTGCGGTGCAAGCATTGGTGCTGACGCCGACTCGCGAATTGGCGATGCAGGTAACTGAAGCTATCCGCGATTTGAGCGGCATCAGCAACGACGGCCCGGTAAAAATTGGTCGCTCTCTGCAAGTTCTGACGGTTTACGGCGGTCAATCGATCGATCGCCAAATGCAGCGTTTGAAGCGCGGCGTTCACGTGGTTGTCGGCACACCCGGACGCATATTGGATATGCTCAGCCGCGGCAGCCTGAAACTAGACAAGGTACAATGGCTGGTTTTGGACGAAGCTGACGAAATGCTGAGCATGGGCTTTATCCAAGATGTGGAAAGAATCTTGGATGCTGCACCAAAAGAACGTCAAACGGCATTTTTCTCGGCGACGATGGAACCTTCCATTCGGAAATTGGTAGCGCGGCATTTGCACAACCCAGTCAACGTCACCGTAGAACAGCCAAAAGCAACGCCGAAGCGCATCAGCCAAGGTGTGTACATGATTCCCCGCGGCTGGTCGAAGGCAAGAGCTTTGCAGCCAATCCTAGAAATGGAAGACCCAGAATCTGCACTGATTTTTGTGCGGACTCGGCAGTCGGCGGCGGAACTTACCAGTCAACTGCAAGCAGCAGGTCACAGCGTTGACGAGTATCACGGTAATTTGAATCAGGCACAGCGGGAACGCTTGCTGTCTCGGTTCCGCCAATGTCAAGTCCGCTGGGTAGTGGCGACTGATATTGCGGCTCGGGGTTTGGATGTGGATCACTTGACTCACGTTATTAACTACGATTTGCCCGATAGCGTGGAAAGCTACGTTCACCGGATCGGACGCACGGGCCGGGCCGGCCGCGAAGGAACTGCGATCACGCTGATTCAACCGGTCGATCGCCGCAAATTGCGCTTGATTGAACGCCACGTGCGATCGAGCTTGACGGTACGCAACATTCCGACACGGGCGCAGATTGAAGCACGTCAGTTGGAAAAGATGCAGGGTAAGGTTCGCGAAGCTTTGGCTGGCGAACGGATGGCATCTTTCTTGCCTCTGGTGTCTCAGTTGTCTGAGGAATACGACTCCCACGCGATCGCGGCTGCTGCTTTGCAAATGGCCTTCGATCAAAGCCGTCCGGCTTGGATGGGCGCGGATTACGCTCAACAAGAAGATCCCCCGATTGGAGAAAACAGCGTCAAGCCAATCTTGATCAAGAAGCGGGCTAAGACTGGCGCGCCGACTAATTCTGTCGGTTCGAGCGTTCCTGCTCCCGTTCCCCAGAACAGCTAATTAGTAGGGTGCGCGCTGCGCGCCTTATTTCTCTGGTAGGGTGCGCATTGCGCACCTTATTTTTTTATGTGTGGAATTAATCTATAGGTACGTAGTTGCGCTTCAGCGCTCTTTGATATATATCAAGCAATACGGTTCACTTAATACAGTCCATGGGGAAAAACAATGTGACAATATGTGTGGAATTAATCTATAGGTACGTAGTTGCGCTTCAGCGCTCTTTGATACATATAAAGAGCGCTGAAGCGCAACTACGTACCTTGACTGCACGTGATGCTCAATACTTGTTTTGAGCAAACCTGAAAATCCTCTGAAGCAAGAAGGACTGAAGTCCTGACTGCGAACCTGTAGGCGGGGATTTTTGGACTGTTGTTTAATATTTTAGTTGAGCTGCGTGCCGACAATAATTTTTTGCACGCGATCGCCCTTAAGTTCCAAAACCAAATTAGAAGCCTTTTGGTCGTTGCTGTAAGTCAACTTAGTGACTCCACCCTGCACGGATTGCGACCCGTAACTGTAAGTTTTAATAACTTTTTGGGTTTTATCTCCTACCTTGACACCATTAATTGTTACGTACTTGGGATTGGTAGTAGAAATTAAATAAACTTTGCCATTCCATGCTGCTACCGTCAATTTTGAGTAGGTTAGCGTGCGAATCTTGCCACCCATAGCCTTGCTACCCGGTTTAGTTTCATCGCCCTGCGGTTTTCCCAACTTGCGTTTTGCCTCTTCTACAGACATCCCCAAACGAACTGGGCCAATCCCCAAGCGCGCATAGTCGATCGCCGCCGGCTTTTGTGTGGCGTTCAACATACTTTCTAGGGCGACAACAGTTTGATTCATACCCACAACAGGGCGAATTAAAGCAGCAAATCCGAAGCTCGAAATTGCGATATTCAGCATGATGCCAGCGACGGCTGTTGTCACAAACAATCTTACCATTTTTTTATACCTTTATTTTGCAGTTGATTCCTGCAATACCCCGTTATATCCGGATAAATACTAATGATTGCGGGCAAATACAATTCCCACGCCAAACACCCAAACTCCGCCTGCGAGGACTAAAGCAGTAAGGATATTCATCCCCAAAAATATAACATAGAGAAACCCGGTTTCTGCAGGGGGCGTACCCCCGTGTCCGCTTTTATTCGGTGTTTCTGAATACCAACGCCATTTTACGTTTAATTAGGGCGACTACTTAATCACCAGAATGGGTGTGATATCCTAACAAAAGCCGTTTCTCCATAAAATCTGCAATTTAGATGACCGCCATAGATTCCACTAAACACCAGAAATCTAAAGCCCTGAAACCGGGCAGCCGCCGCCCCGCTAAAGAACTTTGCAGCGAGTGCGGTTTGTGCGACACATATTATATCCATTATGTCAAGGAAGCTTGCGCTTTCTTAACTCAGCATATCGCAGAACTGGAAGAGGAGATTCACGGGCGATCGCGCAACCTCGACAATCCCGACGATTGGTACTTCGGCGTCAGTCAAAATATGATGGCGGCTAAGAAAAAAGAACCAATCGAGGGCGCTCAGTGGACGGGAATTGTGAGTTCAATTGCGATCGAAATGCTAGAAAAAGGCATTGTTGAAGGCGTTGTGTGCGTCCAAAACACAAAAGAAGACCGCTTTCAACCGATGCCCATAATTGCTAGAAATCGCGAAGAAATTCTGGCAGCAAAAGTCAACAAACCAACCCTTTCTCCCAACCTTTCAGTATTGGAACAAATCGAAAAATCGGGGATGAAGCGGCTGTTAGTCATTGGCGTCGGCTGTCAAATTCAAGCATTGCGAACAGTGGAGAAAGAACTTGGTTTAGAAAAGCTTTATGTTCTCGGAACTCCCTGTGTCGATAATGTCAGCCGCGCGGGCTTGCAGAAATTCCTATACACGACTAGCCGCTCTCCCGAAACGGTGGTTTCTTACGAGTTTATGCAAGACTTTAACGTTCACTTCAAACATGAAGATGGTTCGGAAGAAAAAGTGCCGTTTTTTGGGCTGAATACTAAAGAATTGAAAGATGTTTTTGCTCCTTCTTGTTTGAGCTGTTTTGATTATGTTAATTCCTTGGCTGATTTAGTTGTGGGCTACATGGGCGCACCTTTTGGCTGGCAGTGGATTGTGGTGCGAAATGATACTGGGCAAGAAATGTTAGACTTGGTAGCGGATCAGCTAAACACTCAGCCGGTGATGTCTCAGGGAAATAGAAAAGAGGCGGTTCAGCAAAGTATTCCGGCTTACGAGAAAGGCGTGACTTTGCCGATGTGGGCGGCGAAGTTGATGGGGGTTTTTATTGAGAGAATTGGGCCGAAGGGTTTGGAATATGCCCGTTTTTCTATTGATTCTCATTTCACTCGCAATTATTTGTATGTGAAGCGCAATCACCCGGAGAAATTGGAGGCTCATGTGCCGGAATATGCTAAGCGGATTGTGGGACAATATAAATTGCCAGAGGTTTAAGTTTGTAGGTGCGTCAGATCGTGCCCTGTCCATTACCCTTAATAAACAATGTTTGTAGTGAGGACTTTAGTCCTCGGAATGGATGCGGACTAAAGTCCTCACTACAAACCATTTTTTTTGTGATAGCTAACTTACGCGCACTACTCCTTGGGCGGTTGAAATTATGCAATTCCAAATCCTGTATATTCCCGCGCATAAGTTGGCTGAACTCCTAGCACAATATCCTCTTTGGGTATTCCCATTTCTACCAATTCATCAGCAATCTGCCTGTCTGTTTGATTTCGCTGAATCCAGATTTTGCCATTTTTAATATCCAAATGAAACACACAGTTATACACGCGGCGGTGTGTGTCCCATCCTAAATCAACGATTAGATAGCGATCGTTTTCTTTATCAAAAATTGTTTCAACTTCAATTTCTCCGTTAATTGGTGCTATTTTGCTGTCTTCAATTAGCAGCTTTTGAATGCACTGACGGTAATGCTCTAGTCGATCCATTTGACTATTGCCTCCTGAGTTGATTTTAGATAGAGTTGTAAACAACTTGTAGGGTGCGTCAGTAAAGAACGCCTGGATTATTCAACAAATAATGCTACTGACGCACCCTACGAGTCTACGAGTCGGCGCCGATCGCCTTGCGGTAAACTATCTTGTCATCACCTGCTTTGTAGAAGTCGCGGATGCGCGCTTCTTCGTCGTAACCGCACTTGCGGTAGAACGATCGCACCCGATCGAATTCCGGGAGTCCCGACGTTTCCACCAGCAACAAACGCCCGCCCCGCGCCATCAAGGTTTGTTCAATGTAGCGCAGCAATGTCGCACCGCGTCCTTGTCCCTGGCGATCGGGTAAGATGGCGATTAATTGCAGGTTCCAGGTGCGATCGGTCATCCGTTCGAGCTCGCAGTAGGCGACACCCACGGGCCCGCCGTCGTCATCGGTAATCCAGAAGCGATCGCCATTGCTGTTATCGCTGAAGTAATCGGCCAGCATTTCTTCTACTTCATCGAGTTGATTGGACTCGAACAAGCCAGTCGCTTCGGCTAGGGCGATTAGGGCGATCGTATCATCGGGCGCAGTCGATCGAATCATGATGAATTCCAGTGGGATTATTAAACCTCTCCAAAAAAGCAAGTCTTGAACAGGCAGGATGCCTGTTCCACAATAATTATTGGAGATGTCTATTGAACAAATAACGCTAACTGACGCACCCTACAGTTTGTATGAAAATGGCGATCGCACATTCCTACAAATCAGCAGCGTGTTCCTTCAATTCCTGCAAAGAAACGTATTCCAAAGTTAAAACATGAGTCGCCGACAAAACCACAAGTGGCGCACATCCAGCATCCATAGCTTCCTTCCAGCGAGAAGCGCACAAACACCAACAATCCCCTGGTTTCAACCCCGGAAATTTAAAATCGGGAACCGGGGTACTCAAATCGTTTCCCATTCTTTTTGTGTACTTCAAAAACTCTTCAGTCACTTTTGCACAAACGGTGTGAACCCCCAAATCGCCGCCGCCCGTATTGCATTTGCCGTCCCGATAATAGCCTGTCATGGGCGATGTGCAGCAAGTTTCTAATTTTGTGCCCAGTACATTTGTCGCTTCCGTAACCATCACAGCTCCTCCACACAACTCTGCGATCTAATTTTACACAAAAGGTGATTTTTATATAATTTTTTCCATTACAAAGTTGATGAATTTTTGTCCTCTCCGTTCTACTTCTTGCTTTCTCATCACCATAAATCCGTGGGTTTCAAAAAAAGGTCGAGCTGTAATGCTGGCTTCGGTAAATATTTTTTTGAGTTCTAAGTCTTTGGCTTTTGACTCGATTTGTGTTAAAATTAACGTCCCAATTCCTTGTCTTTGAAAGTGTTTGTGACAGTAGAAGCAATCGATATGGCCGTTAATTTCTAATTGTCCAAAACCTGCGATTTTATCGCCCTCTGCTGCTACGAACGTCAATTTACTGCTTAAACTTTGGATCCACGTTTGAATGTCGGTATTTGCTGGCGCCCAAGCATCTACTTGGGCTGTTGTGTAATCGCGGATATTTACTTCGTGCACGGTGTCGTAGAACAGTTTGACAATTTTTTCAGTGTCGCCGATTTCGTAGGTTCGTACTTTCATCATAATTAAGAGTTAAAAAAAGAAGGCTACTCTAGATCGGATCAAAACCATGATAGTCATCTGTCATTCCCAATTCTAAAATCTAAAATCTAAAATCTAAAATCGACTGACGGAGATTGATTGCGGGGTGTTTTGGATTTTGGGCTAAATTGGCCCCGACAAATCGACTCTAAAAATAATTTTACTGCACCCCTTGACAAGCTTTGCTTGTCTGTGCAACATTAATTATAACAATTGTTCGATATACTTTGTTTTTCCCAGCTCAGCCACCAAAAGCCTCTTTTGTAGTGGGTGATACTATATCGGATGTTCGATATAGGAATATTTGGTCGATCGCCCTTAAATCTCCGATAACCTAAGATCTAGAATCAAAAATCAGAAGATCGATCGACCTATGCCAAAGATAGTTGACCGCGAATTGTACCGCAAAGAACTGCTGAACAAAAGTTTTGAGCTTTTTGCCGAAAAAGGCTATTCCTCAGTCACAATGCGAGAAATTGCCTCGGGAATTGGAGTTTCTACAGGCACGCTTTACCACTATTTTCCGAGCAAAGAAAGTCTGTTCGAGCAGTTAATTGAATACTTGAGCTATGAAGATACCAAAGAAGAAGAACTAGCAGAATTAGGAAATCCGCCCACCCTAGGAGAAAGGATTCAAGAAATGATGAATTATCTGGCAAAAAATGAAGATTATATTATGAAAAGTTTGTTAATAATCTTTGATTTTTGTCAGAATAAAACTCGCAGAGAGATTGACAACAATCAAGCACTTCAGCAAGCAGGAAAGCGTTACGAAGAAGCAGTGTGTTGCTACTTGGGTGTTTCCGATCCGTCCATTGCTATATTTATCATCAACTCTATTGACGGCTTGCTGGTAAGAAGGTTTTATCAAGGCGAAAGAATATCTTTTGCGGAACAAGCGAATTTATTAAAAGAAATGCTGCTGGCTTATTTAGAAAAAAAACAACCGCAGATTTAGGAGGAATATGAATTTTCAATTTTTCATCAAGCCTAAAAATAAATTGGTAACGGGATTGGTAGTTGCTGGCGCTGCTATTAGCGTGGGTACAACTTTTTACGGCATTTCTCAGTTTGGATCTTTGGCTAAAAATGCTGAACCTTTGCCGGTAGAAACGCCGCCGCCCAGGAAAATTACGGCTTTGGGAAGGTTGGAACCGCTGGGGGAAGTGATTCGTTTGGGGGTGTCGCAGGCGTTGGATGGCGATCGCGTTTCCAAGCTTTTAGTCAAAGAGGGCGATCGCGTGAAAGCAGGGCAGTCGATCGCAATTTTGGATGCGGGCGATCGGCTAAAATCTGCTTTAGAAGAAGCCCAAGAAAAAGTCAAAGTTGCTGAAGCCAATTTAGCCAAGGTAAAAGCAGGCGCCAAGTCGGGAGAACTTGCAGCACAATCTGCGACAATTGGCAAGCTAGAAGCCCAATTGCAAGGAAATCAGGCGGCGCAACAAGCAACAGTCGATCGCATTCAAGCGCAGTGGCAAGGTGAAAAAACCGCACAGCAAGCAACCATTAGCAGAATAACCGCACAGTGGCAAGGAGAAAGAAAAGCACAAACAGCAACAATTAGCCGCATAACTGCACAGTGGCAAGGAGAAAAAACAGCACAAACTGCCGCAATTAACAAATTAAAAGCCGAGTCTACTAATGCCGAAACCGAATATTTGCGGCACAAAGAACTTGTTACCGAAGGCGCAATTTCTAACTCCGTCATGGACAGCAAACGGCTGGCATTAGAAACAAGTCGCCAGGAACTTAAAGAAGCCGAAGCCAATCTGGGCCGCATCAACAATACGGCAAAGCAGCAGCTTGAAGAAGGCGAAGCAAATCTGGGTCGAATTAACAGTACAGGAATCCAGCAACTGAACGAAGCCGAAGCCAATCTTGCCCGCATTAATAGTACAGCAATCCAGCAGTTAGCAGAAGCCGAAGCAACACTTAAGCGCATCAAAAACAGCGGCAGCGAAGAACTAAAAGAAGCCCAAGCAACTCTCGACAAAATAGGCGAAGTGCGCCCGGTAGATTTGCAAGCAGCCCAAACCGAAATCAACAGCGCCCTCGCCCAAGTCAAGCGCGCCCAAACCGAATTAAATCAAGCTTACATCCGCACTCCCAACGCCGGAAAAATCCTCAAAATTCACACCCGCGCCGGGGAAAAAATCAGCGATGACGGGATTGCAGACGTAGGAGAAACGCAGCAAATGGTAGTTGTTGCCGAAGTTTACCAAACTGACATCAGCAAAATTAAGGTGGGACAAAAAGCAACTGTTACCAGCCAAGCATTTTCAGGAGAATTGCCGGGAACTGTTAAAGAAATTGGGTTAAAAGTCAGCAAACAAAACGTGTTCAGCAACCAGCCGGGAGAAAACTTGGACAGCCGAGTTGTGGAAGTTAAAATTCACCTGAATCCAGAAGCTAGCAAACAAGTTGCGGGATTGACAAATTTGCAGGTACAAGTGGCAATTCAGAAGGACTAAAGTCCTCACTACGAACCTTTGAAGGACTAAAGTCCTCACTACGAACCTTTGATAATTGAAAGTTATGACAGAATTTGGGCCCGATCCAAACCGACCTTATCCTATGGTAGACCAGCGCCGGGTTTGCTTTATCAAAAACTTTGTGAAATCGCCCAATATTATTGTCGGCGATTACTCGTACTACGACGATCCGATCGAGCCTGAAAACTTCGAGAGAAACGTACTTTACAATTACGGGAGTGAGAAATTAATTATTGGTAAATTTTGTGCGATCGCCACCAACGTCAAATTTATCATGAACGGTGCAAATCACAAACTTGACGGCATTTCTACCTATCCATTTCCTGCCTTTGGGAACGGCTGGGAAACAGCGATGAATTTATTAATCGAACTGCCAAGTAAAGGCGATACAGTCATCGGCAATGATGTTTGGATCGGTTACGAATCGGTGATTATGCCGGGAGTTAAAATCGGCGACGGTGCGATTATTGCTGCTAAATCTGTTGTAGTCAAAGATGTTTCTGCTTACACCGTTGTCGGCGGAAATCCCGCAGGTTTAATTAAGCAGCGTTTCAGCGATGCTGAGGTTGCACAACTATTACAAATTAGGTGGTGGGATTGGGAGATTGACAAGATTTCTCGCAATATTAACTTAATTATGCAATCTGATATTCAAGCGTTCAGTAATGCTGAGTAAACTCGCAAATACAGCGATTGAAAATTAACAAAGTGGAGGTTTCCCAATGCTTCAAATTGCCTACTTAATTCTCTGTATTCTTGGCACTGCTTTGCCCTATTCCCAGTTTATCCCGTTTCTCTTAGAAAAAGGGTTGAATATTAACGCTTTCTTCGGACAATTATTTGCGAATCAAATTTCCGGTTTTTTTGGCATGGATGTAATCGTGTCTTCGGTGGTTTTGTGGATTTTTGTTTTTAGCGAAGGTTCGCGTCTTAAAATGAAAAACTTGTGGATTTATATTGCGAGTAATTTACTGGTGGGTGTTTCCCTAGGTTTGCCTTTATTTCTCCTAATGCGCCAGCGTCAACTTCAAAAAACAGCTTCAAATAATGAACAATAAATAACGAAGGCCCAAGGCCCAAGGCCCCATTCCCAATGCCCCATTCCCAATTCCCAATTCCCAAAATATTATGTTTCGCAAAACACCCCTTGCTTGGTTGCAAGTAACCAGAGAAAAAACTCGTCTTGCTGTTGCTATCGCCGGAATTGCCTTTGCAGATATTCTGATTTTTGTGCAATTAGGATTTCAAGATGCACTCTTCGATTCTGCTGTTAAACCCCACGAAAGTCTACAGACAGATTTAGTGTTAATTAATCCTCAATTTGAAACTTTTGCTGCGGTAAAACAGTTCAACAGAGAGCGAATTTACCAAGCACAAGGGGTTGCAGGAGTCAAGTCAGTGACTTCTTTATATATTGGCATGGGACAGTGG
Source organism: Microcoleus sp. PH2017_12_PCY_D_A (assembly GCF_020738565.1). NCBI lineage: Bacteria > Bacillati > Cyanobacteriota > Cyanophyceae > Oscillatoriales > Microcoleaceae > Microcoleus > Microcoleus sp. PH2017_12_PCY_D_A. The sequence continues at coordinate 74,839 of NZ_JAEQCI010000033.1, forward strand.
CGAAATCCCACAAACCGCACTACGCGAGCAATTTTAATTTTTGGCATCGACCCGGGAAACATAACATTTAATTTGCCCGATGTCAATCAGAATTTGGCTCAAATTCAAATGTTCAATCAAGTGTTATTTGACCAAGCTTCTCGACCTGAATATGGGGAGATTGCAAAGATTTTCAACCAACAATCTACCCTCGAAACTGAACTGAATAAGCGGAATATTCGAGTTGGTGGAGTATTTACTCTGGGTACTTCCTTCGTGGCTGACGGCAATGTGATTGCTAGCGATTCTACTTTCATGAATTTATTTCCAGAACGCAAACCAGATGAAGTTGATGTGGGTTTAATTCAGTTGCAACCTGGGGCAGATATCCTAAAAGTTCAGTCAATGCTCAAGTCTATATTGCCGGATGATGTCAAGGTTCTGACATTAGCAGAATTTGCGGAAATTGAAAAGGCTTATTGGGGAAATGCTACTCCGATCGGCTTTATTTTCGGATTCGGTACAATTATCGGGTTCGTTGTTGGTTTGATTATTGTTTACCAAATTCTTTACTCTGATGTTTCGGATCACTTGGCTGAGTACGCGACTTTAAAAGCTATGGGATATAGCGATCGCTATTTAGTCGGTGTCTTAGTTCAGGAAGCATTGCTATTAGCTGTCTTGGGCTTTATGCCGGGAATTGTTTTGGCTAACGGGCTGTATTCCTTAGCGCAATCGGCGACATTGCTGCCAATTGCGATGACGGCAAATCGAGCGACTACTGTGTTGGGTTTGACGATCGTGATGTGTACTGGTTCTGGGGCGCTGGCTTTGCGGAAATTGCGATCGGCAGACCCGGCAGACATTTTCTAGAAGATAAAACTCGGCGGTTGAAACCGATCCTACACAAACAAAGTCGGCCTCCGCTGACTGAAAAACTCGGCGGTTGAAACCGCGTCTATACAAACAAAGTCGGCCCAGGCCGACTGAAGCATAAGAACAAAATTCGGCGGTTGAAACCGCGTCTATACAAACAAAGTCGGCCCAGGCCGACTCAAGAATAAAACTCGGCGGTTGAAACCGCGTCTATACAAACAAAGTCGGCCTGGGCCGACTGAAGAATAACCAGTCAAATAAATCACCAAAAATTACCATGCAAACCTTAAATTCTCCCGCAAACTTCGACCAAACCATCACAAATCAAGCTGTAATCTCAGTCAAAAATCTCAATCATTACTTCGGTAAAGGTTCCCTGAAAAAACAAGCTTTATTTGACATTAATCTCGATATCAACTCTGGGGAAATAGTAATTATGACGGGGCCCTCTGGTTCGGGGAAAACAACTTTATTAACGATGTTAGGCGGCCTGCGTTCGGCTCAAGAGGGCAGTCTCAATATTCTGGGGGAAGAAATACGCGGAGCTAGCAAAAATCAGTTAACCAAGCTGAGAAAGCAAATTGGTTATATTTTTCAAGCGCATAACTTGATGACGTTTTTGACGGCTAAGCAAAATGTGCGGATGTCTTTGGAATTGCACAAGGAAATGCTAAATCAGAATATGGATGCTTTGTCAATATCAATGTTGGAAGCTGTTGGTTTGGGGGAGCGTGTGAATTATTACCCAGAAAATTTGTCGGGAGGACAAAAACAAAGGGTGGCGATCGCCCGCGCGTTAGTCAGCCGCCCTAAAATAGTCTTAGCGGATGAACCAACTGCTGCTTTAGACAAACAATCCGGGCGAGATGTGGTGGAAATTATGCAGAAGCTAGCAAAGGAACAAGGCTGCACGATTTTGCTGGTGACGCACGACAATCGCATTCTCGATATTGCCGATCGCATTATCTACATGGAAGACGGGCGTTTAGTGACAAATTTAGCTGATGGGGTAATTAGTCATTAGTCATTAGTCATTAGTCATTAGTCGTAGAGTGCGTCGCCACAAAGAATCTCTCAAAAAATAAACAATCGATGAGCGACGCACCAAACCAAGAATCATTAGTCATTTGTACAAGATGTGAGTTAAAATTAATGGTGAATACTCCCTATAATAAATAGTACAAAGTAACCGCAATGGCTTACAGCGAATTTAATTTAGAAAGGGTCAAAAAAGACTTTAACCTAACCACCTTGGAAAGGTTAAATATTTTTGCGGACGCACCTGAAGTAGAAAGCAGTCAATGGCTGAAAGATACTTTGCAATACTATCAGCCGATCGTCCGCGGCAGCAACAGCGAGAAAGCTCGATCGGAACTCATCATAGCTCCTATTTTGGTAGAATTGAAAAGACAAAATAATGAGTCAGTAAATTTATTCTCTGGAGTTGATTTCACCGTTGACGAAGCTAAAGGGTTAAAAGGAATTTGTGATTTTATTGTTACCAAATCCCCAGAAGTTTTTATAATTACTGCCCCAGTAATTACGATTGTCGAAGCCAAAAAAGAAAATATTAATGCAGGTTTGGGGCAGTGTGCTGCTGAAATGGTTGCTGCTAAAATATTTAACGAGCGATCGGGTAATGAAGTTGAGGCAATTTACGGAGTTGTAACAACGGGAAGTATTTGGCAATTCCTGAAACTGCAAGGGCAAGAAATAGAAATAGATTTAAGCGAGTATTATCTCAAAGACGTGAATAAAATTTTAGGCATTTTGGCGATCGGCATAAGTTGATCGAGATGGTTTAGGTGAATTTAATTTTGTAAACTGTGACACATTTCAATTGTAGATATTATTTTCCCTATTGCCTATTCTCTTTTGTGGAGTGTCACCATATTTATATGCACAACAGGTTATAATACTCTGAATAACTTTAGGGTTGTACTTCCTTGGCTGATTATTGTCCGACAGTTACTCCAGGGCAACCTCTTGTCCCTTTACAAAAAACAGGTCTAGAATTGGTGGCTCTTCTACATGGAGGTCGCGATGTAGTTTTAGCAATTGATTTGACGGAGAGTGTTGGCCTTAACGATGAAGGTCGCATCCGTTTGCGTCAGATTGTTGAGGATAGTTTGCAACCAGGAGATACGGTTTATATTGTTCCTTTTGCAACAACAGTAAATCCACTGCCGCCCAGTGTCAACCCTCTACTACCAGAAAGTTCTATTAAATTTAATAGCAAAAAGGATATTGACCTAATTTTGCAGGCTATTCCTTTTCAGCCAAATCTAAGTCTTCAAAATACCGATATTCAGCAGGCTGAACTTACCATTTATCAAGGTCTTGCAAATCTTAATCAGTGCCGTTTGGGGCAGAATCAACCAATTAAACCTCAGTCTGTAGTTTGGACTACTGATGCCCCACTATCTACTAAGTCGCCAGCGAGTTCAGATGACTGGGTAGAAACACCCGCAGATAGTCCGTTTCGGCAGGGGAATTCTCAAGCAAGTCAACAGCGTCAAGCTTGGTTTAAGGTATTGCCTTTGCGGAAGAGATCCTATACAATTACGACCAAGGATAATAAAGGATATGAATTAAGTGTTGTTGATATTTCTCCTAATGTACAGGAGTTTTGTACACCGGCACCGGGAGGGCGAGAAACTTGTCTAGTTTCTGCTTATTTATTTAATCAGTTATGGTTGCCGCTATCAATTTCGGGAATTGTCCTCGCTGCTGCTATAGCTACTACTATCAAGTTCTGGCGCCTGCAAAGGAAATGGAAGCTGGCTGTAGATTTGAGAGCTACTGCGAAAGAGGATGACCAAGTATGCTATCTGGGAAATAATCAAAGAATTGCGATCGGCGAGTACGAATCTAGCTGTACCAATTCGATTGATACTCCAGGGCCCGAAGTTAGAGGTTATTTAGTGCGGAAAGGGGAAAAACTTTATTTAGAACCAACTGAACAGGCGACTATTTTTTTGAATGGCAAAGAAGTGAGTCAACGGACGTTGATAACTAATACTGGTCGAATTAGGCTCAATTGTCCTATTTTTAACAAGCAAAATTACGAAATTGTGATTCAAGTCAAAAAATAAATAACTTAGGAGAGCAATATGACTCAATCTACAAGCAGCGATCGCCAAGTTCGGGGTATAAATAGGACAATTTGTATTGGTTTAGGCGGTACAGGAAGAGATGTATTAATGCGAATTCGCCGCTTAATCGTAGATCGCTATGGAGATTTAAGTCAGTTGCCGATCGTGAGTTTTGTTCACATCGATACCGACAAGGCCGCAACACAAGTATCGGGTTTGCGAACTGGTAGTACCTATCACGGTGTTGATCTCAGTTTTCGCGACTCTGAAAAAGTAGGCGCGACAATGACATCAGCAGAAGTAACTAACTTTGTGCAGGGATTAGAACGGCGTTCCAAGTACGACCGCCAAGGGCCTTACGACCATATTGCCCGTTGGTTTCCGCCCCAATTACTGCGAAATATTAAAGCAGTAGAAGAAGGAGCAAAAGGCATTAGACCTGTAGGCAGATTGGCTTTTTTCCATAACTATCAAAAAATCAAAACAGCGGTAGAAACCGCAGAAAGGCGGACGCGAGGACACGAGGCAAATTTATTAAAATCTGGCTTAAGACTTGAACCAGGATTGAATATTTTTGTCGTGGGTTCTCTATGCGGCGGCACTGGTAGCGGAATGTTTTTAGATGTTGCTTATAGTCTCAGACAAGCTTACGGCGATGCAGGGGCTCAAATTGTCGGATATTTGGTGATTAGTCCGCAGTTATATGGCAATACTTCTAATATGAGTGCCAATACTTATGCTGCACTTAAGGAACTGAATTACTACACCACTCCTGGTACTAAATTTGAGGCTTGTTATGATATGCAAAACTTAGTTTTAGTGCAGGAATCGCGGCCGCCTTTTGACTATGCTTATTTAGTTTCAAATCAAACTGCGGGCGAGTATTCGATTCTAGAACAGCGCAAATTATGCAATGTTATTGCTCATAAAATAGCACTAGATTTTTCTGGAGAATTAGCGCCTGTAGTTAAGGGAATGCGGGATAATTTCTTGCAGCATTTGATTCAGTGGGATGACCATCCGCGACCAAATATCCAGCGGTATTTAACTTTCGGACTGGCGGCGATTTATTTTCCCCGCGACATTATTGTCCAAATTGCATTAACTCGAATTAGTTTAAAATTGGTAACATTCTGGTTAAATGGAGAGGGACAAAGCCCAGATCCGCAGTCGTCACTCGATCAATTTTTAATTCAGTATCGGTGGCATAGCGATTTGGCTAATAGGGATGGTTTTACTCTCAAATTAGCAGCAGCAGTGCAAGAATCCAATAAGACTTTTGCCAGTATGCTCAATACTTGGAGAAATGCCAAGTTAGAGAGAGTAATAAATGATTGCCAAAGCAAGGACGATCGCATCGGAATCAGGCAAACTTTACCGCGAGAGTTTCGCGATCAGTTTCGCAAAACTCAGCCTGGGGAAACTGAGACTACAAGGGGAATTTGGCTGACAAGATTGTTACAAATTCGTCCGACGATTACGGAACAGTTTAAGCATGATATCGATGAGTTTTTAGCTGGTTTGTTGACTCCGGGAAATGTGAAATTTTCGATTAAAAGCAGTCGCGATTGGTTAGATGCTTTGCAAACCGATTTGAATCGTTATCAGCTTCAGTTGGAGGAAGAGATTGCTAAATTTGGGGGAACTCGCAAGCTGGAAGATTTGGAGAAAAAATGGCGAGATGCGGAAGAGATTATTGACGAGATTGAGCAAAAATTTGACTTCCCAATTTTGGGGAGCAAGAATCGGCAAGTGCAAGCTGAAGCTAAAAGAGTTGTGCGGGAAGTCTGCGATTTAATTAAGCACAACTTTGATTTAGTGGTAACTCAGGAAGTGCTGCAAATTGTCGGAGATTTGCAGAAGCACGTTTTAGAACATTCAACTCAATTGGCTGGTTTTAACCGCTTGGTAGGCAATCTGAAGAGTGACTATGAGAAGGAGGAAAGCGATTTAAGACAATTGAATTTTGATGAAATGAGCGGCGAGGCAATTTTTGACAATAAAGATATTGAGGAGTGTTATAAAACCTTGCTACCGGAGCAAGATTTGCGCTCTCAGTTGGTGTTGGTGAGCAAGGAGATTACAAAAGTTTCTGGAGTGGAAGATTCGATTGCTTATTTGATCGATCGCACTGCTCAATTACAACTGCAAAAGGAAATTGATTTGACAGTTGACAAGTTATTTGGTTCTCGCAGCACTCAGATTGTTCAATCTGTGATTAAGCGTTTTATCCAAAATTATTCGATTCAGGATCGTTCCACTCGTTTGGGACAAATTAGACAGGAATCTGAGCCACTGCTACGCTTAAACTTGAGCGATCCCTACTTCCGTAATAGTCCTGCGAAAAAAAGTGAGTTAGTAGGTTTTAAGGATACTGACGAGTCTGAAGTTCAGCAGTTTAAACTTACTTTGGGAAGGGATTTAGGAATTGGAGAAAGTGTCCTGAAACCTACTCAAGCTGAGGATGAAATTTTAATTGTGACTGAGTATGCGGGGTTTCCTCTGAGACTGATTAGCGGTTTGGAACAGATGCGAAATCCCTACATTCGCGAGCTCAATTCTGAGAGTTCTTTTCTACACAATGACTACCGAACTCGGTTTACTGACATTATTCCGCCTGATGCTCTTATTATGGAGGAATTAGAGGATATTCTTTATCCTTGTTTGGCTTTCGATCTGATTGGTAAAAATGCAAATACCCAGCAGTTGGAGTTTTCGTATTATGACGAATTGCGGGACTGTAATTCTAATGCTGGGATTAGTTCAGTCTGGAATCAAGCACTGGAAGAATTGGCTAATCGACGGGATATGACTGATGCTTTGAAGAGGTTGTTGGATCTAGCGATCGCTCGGATTGAAAAAAATCCTAATCTTTGGCAAGATGACTATTTACCGAAGTTACGGGATTTTGTAGATTTTGTAGATAAGTTGCCGGAGAATCATCCTAATTATCCTTACAAAGCTACGGTGGTTGGGGTTCCTGGAACTACTGAAATGCCTGCTAAGGAGGGGATTATCAATCGTTTTCGTAAAAGAATGGCTGAAAGATTTAAAGGTTTACAAAATCCTAAAACTTCGCCTCCGGGAATCGGTTATTCTCAGGAAGTCATTCAGGCAGAAATAGTTGATGAGCCTACTGATTATGTTGATAATCGTGCTAAGAGACGGCAAGAATTGGAGCTGTTAAAACAGGATGTGAATGATGGTATTATTACCGATCAGGAGTATGAAAAGGAGCGGCAAAAGATTTTAAATAAGTATCCGATTTGATGAAAATTGTGGCTGGCGGGTTTACCTCGCCTTTTACAACACAGGTATCTAGCATTTTTCATTCTGGAGTTGATCGATTATGTTTTTTGACTTGTTAAAATTGTTAAAATTAGTTCCAATGTACTTGCGTGTTCTGATTATACTGCTGGTGTTTTTACCTGCTTTATTTGCGGGACTCCAACGAATTAGTCTTTATGGCAATTTAGTGCAAAAGACAAAAGAAGTAAGATTGCTACTGAAGGATAACAAAGCAGGCTCGAAACCGAGAATTGTTGAAGATTTGGAAAGTAGATTTAAAGCTGCTAGTCAGTATCTAGAAGAAGTGAATTCAGCGGCTTTAATTGATGGAATTTATGGTGAACAGAAGATTGTATTTTTGGGGAGGCAGTTTGGTTACGATGCGATAGATTATTTTTGTCGCATCTTACCTAATCTGTTGATATCTTTTGGTTTATTAGGTACCTTTTTAGGGATTACGCTTAATTTATCTAATCTGAGTCAAACAATTACTCAACTTCAGGGAAATACAAATATTAATCAGGATTTAGTATTTGCTGAATTGCAGAAACCGTTGCAAGGGATGGGAATTGCTTTTATTACCAGTCTGATAGCAGTATTTTGTAGTTCTGCTTTGACTGTGGTCAATTTTCTATGGAATACTGGTTTAGCTAAGTCACAGTTAATTAGCTATTTAGAGGATTATTTGGATAATGTTTATCAACCAAAAATACAGGGACAAACTCGCCTTGATAAAGTAGTTAAAGGCATGGCAGATACATTTGACAACTTTTTAACTAGATTTGGTCAAACTGTCCGTGAGGGTGTAGAATCTGCTCTAAAAGAAAAGATTGAAGAAATCATTAAAGCTAATCTTAAGGCTGCTAATTTAGCGGAACAAGTTTACGGTCGTTTAGCGGAAGCTTCTGGTACAATTGCTAGGGGTGCTCATGAATTTCAGGAAGCTGCGCGTAGATTTACAGAAGCGACTAACACATTGGAAAATAGCGATTTTCCTGAGAAATTATCAATAGCTACAGCTAATTTAGCTACCACACAAATTAATTTTTCTAACTCAACTTCAAGTTTAGCTGATACTGTTGAATCTCTGGGAATTACCTTGAGTCAAATCCAGGATTTTAGCAAACAGTTAGTAAATGTGACAGAAGAAATCAGCCTGCTCAATCAGAGTTCAGTCCAAGTGTTAGGATTGCATCAAACTAATCAACAGTCACTAAGCCAGATTATTCCAAAACTTCAGCAAGGCTCGCAGAGTTTTGAGTCTGCTGTCACAACGCTTGACAAACTACAGAAAAGGATTGTAGTTAGAGTAGATAGTTTGGATAAAGTACAAGTTGAGTTGACAAAGTTAGTACAGACTATCAATAACTATACAAATCAGGTTAATTTGGGGATTGACTCTATGACTGGCGGGATTACTAAAACTATTAGCCATCAAACGGAGAATAACAATCTACAATCGCAAGCCATCGTCGCAAGTATTAACTCTTTTGCTGGCAGCATTGCAGAAACGATGAACAATCAAGCTGATAGTAACAGGCAGCAATCGGAAGCGATCGCCGAAAGTATTGAGCAATACGTCCATCACCTCAGTGACATAAAATCTGAGCTTGCTGAGTTGGTAGAGACTTTGAGAGAGAAGATAGAAAGTCCGGTTGTTGATAAACATCTCAGCGATCAAAATTCCTGGGGATAGCTATAAATTCCAGAGAATATACCGAATGAGTAATTTTTTTAACCACAACTGAGAACTTTAAATTATGCGTCGCCGAGCCCGTCCCGCAGATTCCCATGAAGACCTCAATATCTGGCCAGCTTTCACAGATTTGATGTCTAACGCCTTTATGATTATAAATTTATTCCTGTTACTAGCCTTAGTGAAATCCGTATTCTTAAAATCAACAGCAGAAAATACAAGCGACGAACTGGTTAATACTCAAAATAAAATTATCATGCTCGAAAAAAAATATGAAGATTTGCTGGGCGAACAGCGGGGAAAAAATAATCAAATTACAGAATTACAAGGACAAATACAAAGCCTAAAATCGCCACCTTTAATTATTATAAAAGACTCCGATAATTTTCAAGATCGCCCTCTTAAATTCGATGCAGGACGAGCCGATTTACCAGAAGGTCTGCGTTTATTTATTGACAATAAGGTAGTTAACCAACTTGAACTTTTTGCCAAGCAATATCCCGGATATGTTGTAGAAATAATCGGTCATACTGACGGTCAAGAAACAGTAGAGCCTGTTAGCAATTTAGATCAAACGTTAGAAAATGTAGCTAGTGGTAATGAATCTGTCAGTAACTTAAAAGCAGGTTCTAATGCAGATTTAGGATTAATGCGGGCCTTAGCAGTAGTCAAAAATCTCCAAGATTTGCAACAAAAAACTGGTCGGTTACAAGGTTTAAAATTCCGTGCTTATTCAGCAGCACAACTATTCCTAATTTCTGGAGAATACGCCGGAACCAATCGTAGTCCCGATCCAACTAGGAGACGGATAGAAATTCGTTTCACTCCCGCAGCAGTGGAAAAATAACAGTCCTGGACGCACACACTCTATCTGTAGGGTGCGCAGTGCGCACCTTACTCCACTAGCTAAGCTGAAATCTATCACTCAAAAACCACTTCGCTATACCAGACTTACTTAGCTGGGCCCACAGCCTCGATCGCAGCCTCAAGGGCGATCGACACATGAGTCCAATGAGTCCCCCCTTGACAAAAAGCCACATAGGGTTCTCGCAGAGGCCCGTCTGCTGAAAATTCCGAGGTACTGCCATCAATAAAAGTACCACCAGCCATCACCAACTGACTCTCGTATCCCGGCATCGGCGCCGGCACGGGATCTAAATACGAACCCACCGGGGAATTTTGCTGCACAGCCCGACAGAAAGCAATTAACTTATCAGCAGAACCGAATTCGATCGCCTGAATCACATCCCTGCGCCTCGCCAAAGGAATCGGATTCACCCGATAGCCCAACTTATAAAAAACATAAGCCGTCAAATGATTGCCCTTCATCGCCTCGCCCACAAACCCAGGGGCCAGGAACAAACCCTGAAACAGCAAGCGGTTTAAATCAAAAGTTGCGCCCCCGCTGCTGCCGATTCCCGGTGCTGTCAAGCGACAAGTTGCCGCCTCTACCAGATCTGCCCTCCCGGCCACGTAACCGCCCGCAGGGACGATCGTACCCCCCGGATTTTTGATCAAAGAACCAGCCATCATATCCGCACCCACAGCAGTAGGTTCGCAATCATCAACAAACTCTCCGTAACAATTATCAACAAAGCAAATTGTGTTAGGATTCTGATGTTTGACTATTGTGACGATTTTTTTAATCTCAGAAATAGACAGACTCGATCGCCAAGAATAACCGCAAGAGCGCTGGATCAAAACCAGGCGAGTTTTTGCTGAAATAGCACAGCTCAATGCCTGCCAATCCACACTTCCTTCGCGAGTTAGAGGCAACTCACGGTAAAGGATGCCGAAGTCAATGAGTGAACCTTGACCTTGCCCCCGCAAGCCGATCACTTCTTCTAAAGTATCGTAGGGAGAACCAGCCACTGCCAACATTTCGTCACCCGGACGCAGGATGCCAAAAAGAGCACAGGCGATCGCGTGAGTACCCGAAACAAACTGTACCCGCACCGCTGCCGCCTCGGCCCCTACCACTTCGGCAAATACCCCGTCCAAAGTCTCCCGCCCTAAATCATCGTGGCCGTAACCCGTAACCCCAGCAAAATGGTGGACTCCAACCCGGTGGCTGCGAAAAGCTTTTAAGACTCGTTGAAGATTTTGCTTGACTGTCGCGTCAATACCAGAAAAAATCTGAAAGAGTGCCTGTTCTGCTTCCTGTAGCCGTGAAACGCTATTCATCTATACCTCGCTCACCACTTGCGTGCGCGCTGTTCATTATGGCGTAGATGCGGCCCCTAGTTTGTAAACATAAGATATTCATGACGATTGCAACTTCCAAAAAAACTTCTCCTGATTGGCCTGTCATAGGCTTTATGGCCTTTCTGCACACCGGCGCTCTATTTGCTTTGCTGCCGGGTAATTTTAGCTGGTCTGCGGTCGGGCTAGCAGTATTCCTGCACTGGGTAACAGGTGGTTTAGGAATTACTCTCGGATTTCACCGTCTCGTTACGCACCGCAGTTTTCAAACACCGAAATGGCTCGAATACTTCCTAGTGATTTGCGGCACCCTGTCCTGTGAAGGCGGCCCCATTGACTGGGTAGGAATGCACCGGTTACACCACATCCATTCCGACACCGAAACAGATCCCCACGATTCCAATCAAGGCTTCTGGTGGAGCCACATGGGCTGGATGCTCTCGGATCTGCCGATCCGAGTTGAAATCCCCCGCTTTACCAAAGACATCGGCGACGACCCAGTATACAAGTTTCTCCAAGCATATTTTATACCCATCCAAATTGTCTTCGGTGTGTTGCTTTATTTATTAGGCGGCTGGTCTTTCGTGGTTTGGGGCGTATTCATGCGGATCGTGGTGGTGTTCCACTGCACTTGGCTGGTTAACAGCGCTACCCACAAATTTGGCTACCGCACCTACGAGTCCGGCGATGGTTCGACTAACTGCTGGTGGGTGGCTTTGCTCACCTACGGCGAAGGCTGGCACAACAACCACCACGCTTTCCAATACTCCGCTCGTCACGGTCTCCAATGGTGGGAAATCGACTTGACCTGGATGACAATTCAACTGCTGCAATCGCTGGGTTTGGCAACCAAAGTGAAGTTAGCAGAAAAATAGGGCGATCGGCAATTAGTCATTGGTTGTCGGTCATCTGTTCTGGACTACTGGCTCGTGACCCGCCCAAAAACGGGTACACCGCCGACGCTCCTGAGTGGATATCTGAAGGTTTTAGAGGCTAGTTCAAACTCCCAGATTCATCTGCGCGAGTAAATCTAAAATCTAAAATCTAAAATCTAAAATCGACTGACCAATGTCTAATCCTGTTGCATGCGATCGGTAAAGGTTGGGTTGAACTGAGATTGAATCATCTTGTGCGATCGACCCAACCAACACCATAACCAGTTATAATAGATTTGGGAACAAAAATTTTTGTTTGGCAGCCAAAAGTTTTATTTTCAAAATTAAACCGTAAATCTTTTTCAATCCTCATCCAAAATCTATAATTCATTCATTTTTGATTCGTTTGAGCAAGCGTGCAGCAAAAAAGTTCACTGCTCAATCCAAACTATTATGCGTGAAGCCAGGTTAGCATCTCATCAGAAATCAACAAAAGAATGACAATAGCAACGCAAGAAAAACTCCAATACAATTGGAAGCACGTTATTAGTTTAGCAGGACTTCATATCGGCGCTTTGTTCGCACTGCTACCGAGTAACTTCAATTGGACAGCAGTTGGTTTAACAGTATTCATGCACTGGATAACCGGCGGTTTGGGAATAACTCTCGGATGGCACCGGATGCTCACCCACCGCAGTTTTCAGACACCAAAATTCGTAGAATACTTTCTAGCATTTTGCGGAGCCCTTGCCTGTCAAGGAGGAATAATTGATTGGGTTGGGCTGCACCGTTTGCACCACACCCACTCTGACCAAAATGCGATCGACCCTCACAATGCCCAGAATGGTTTTTGGTGGAGTCACCTAGGCTGGATGCTGTATAAAGGCCCCGCTCACGCTGAAATTCCCCGCTGCACAAAAGACATTTCGAGCGATCGATTTTACCAATTTTTGCAAAAATATTTTCTCCCGATGCAAATCGTCTTTGGCGTGTTGCTGTACTTCGTAGCAGGCTGGTCATTTGTAGTTTGGGTAATTTTTGCCCGCTTAGTTTTGGTATATCACTGCACGTGGTTTGTCAACAGCGCCACTCACAAATTTGGCTACCGCACCTACGAAACCGAAGATAGTTCTACTAACTGTTGGTGGGTTGCAGTTTTGACTTACGGCGAAGGCTGGCACAACAACCACCACGCTTATCAATACTCTGCCCGTCACGGTATGAAATGGTGGGAAATTGATTTCACTTGGATGACAATTCAAGCCTTGGAAGCAGTAGGTTTGGCCAGTAAGGTGAAATTACCACCTTCCCGAGCGGAAATTTAATGAGCTTTTGTAGGGTGCGTCAGGTGTGAATGTGACTCGGGCAGATTAATAATTTTCCTCCTGACGCACCTTACAATGAGTTAGCGCCGCCCTTGGTAATGTTATTGTTTGCGATCGTCATATCATCTTCAGTAGATTCACTACAATAAGTAAAGTTAGGTTCGTAGTGCGGACTTCAGTCCGCTCACTTGTTGCGGACTGAAGTCCGCACTACGAACCAACTGTTTTTGTTATCGTAATATAAGGGACATGATATCAATCGGCGGGCGTTCTCAACCCTTAAAAATTATAGGGAAACCGCAGATTAATGCGGGTTAACCCAGATATTTTCTCGATGCTATCAGGTGCGTCGCTGTGAAATTGTCTATATTGAGTTAGAAATTTTCTGTGGCGACGCACCCTACAACTAATGACTAATGAGCCCGTTTTTGATCGCCCCTACCGCGCAAATATTCCGCTAAAAACGCCAATCCTCCCGAACCTACTATCAACAGCACGCTCAAAGCATTAATATCAGGTTTCACCCCAGTCCGAATCCGGCTAAAAATCTCCATCGGCAGAGTTGTAGTCCCGCTACCTGCGGTAAAACTCGCAATCAAAAAATCGTCCATGCTGAGGACAAAAGATAGCAGACAACCAGAAACAATTCCAGGTATTAATTGAGGTAGCAAAACCTGAACAAAAGCTTCGACAGGCGTTGCACCCAAATCCAAGGCAGCTTCTTCTAAATAAGGGTTTAAATCTGCCAATCTCGTAGAAACAGCGAGAGCGATGTAAGCCAGACAAAACACAACGTGAGCTGCAACAATTGTCCACAAACTCAGAGGAATAGCCAGCGCTGCTAAAAATACCAGAGTTGCCACCGCGCTGGCAATATCTGGAATAATAATCGGCAAGTAGGAAACTCCCTGATATAAACTTTTGCCGGGAAAGCGGTAGCGGGCTAAACCAACGGCCATTAAAGTGCCGAGTACCGCCGAGATGGCAACTGCACAAACAGCGACTGTTAAACTGTTTCTCAGCGCGATTAAAATCCGCGTATCGCTAAATAATTTAACGTACCAATCTAAAGTAAATCCTTCCCACCCGGCGCTGAAACGGGATTTGTTAAAGCTGTAAAATGTGAGTACCAGGATGGGCAGGTACATATAAAAAAACATCGAAACGGTAAATATGGCCTGCCAAGAAATCTTAAATTTAGGCTTTAAGTACATATCTGGTTGTATTTCCTCCTGTGGATGGTCGGCGGTATTTTCCATATCTCGTTAATCGGGAATTGGTAATTGGTAATTGGTAATCGGGGAATTGCTAATTGGTAATCGGGGAATTGGGGAATTGGTAATTAGGAAAATTATAATTATTTTTTCCCTCTTCCTTCTTTCTTCTTCCCTCTTCCTTCTTCCCTCTTCCTTCTTCCTTCTTCCTTCTTCTTAAACTGCATTACGATCGCCATATTTGAGTAAAAGTGCAATTCCGATACTCACTGCAAAAATTAATACCATACTCAGAGCCGATCCCAGCCCCCAATTTTGAGTCGCTCCCAAAAACTGATTGTAAATTAAACGAGCCGCCGTCATGCTGGAAGCTCCACCGAGCAACTCGGGATCGACAAAATCGCCCAAACAGCTAATAAATACTAGCAAAGAACCAGCGGCAATCCCCGGCATTGTCTGCGGTACTGTCACTTTCCAGAAAGTTTCTACCGGATTGGCGCCCAAATCCTGAGATGCTTCTAGCAATCTGCGATCGAGCTTTTCCAAGGAAGCGTAGAGAATTGTCACGATATAGGGCAAATAGCTGTAAGCCATGCCGATTAGAACAGCCGAACTTTGATTTAACAATTCTAGAGGAGGTATGCCCAAAAGTCCCAGGAGCGAGTTGAGAACGCCCGTAGGACGCAGAATTGTAATCCAAGCATAGGATCGCAACAGCGAAGAAGTCCACAGCGGCAACACAAAGCCCAATAACGTTAAATTCCGCCACTTGGGCGAGACATTGAGCGCGATCCAGTAAGCGACGGGAAATCCCAGCAGCAAACACAGAATAGTCGTTCCCGTGGCGAAAAAGAGCGATCGACCCATCACCTGCAAATTCAGCGGCTCAAACACTCGCAGGTAGTTAGCGATTCCCGAAGGATTCACCAAATCTCCCGGCTTAATATTCGGCACCAAACTAAGCTGAAAAATCACCAGAGTTGGTATTACTAATAATAAAACCAGGAACAAGCCTGAAGGGCCGAGCAATGCCAGCGGGCCAGCCCACTTTGACCACGGGGGGACGCTTTCAGCCTTCAAAGAATTGGGAGGAATGGGAGGGGGAGTTTTAGTTGAAACAGCCATAAATAATTGTTTTTAGTTGTGATTTTTGATTTCTCGGAGCGGGTTTACCAACCATAATCGCCTCAATTAAACAATCTCATAAACCCGCCCCTTTTGATTGTTTATTTTTGATTTCTCGGGGCGGGTTCACCAACCATAATCGCCTCAATTAAACAATCTCATAAACCCGCCCCCACCCCACGGTAAATCGAAATGTACATGAAATTTATGGCAATAAATAAGATTAACCGCTGGTTAATTTAGTCCAATAGCGATCGTACACTTCCATAAATTTCCCTACGGGAGCCACACCTTCGCAATTTTTCAAAACAGCTTCCGAAGGGAAAAGAAGCTCGTTTTCTCGGACTTCGGGCGTCAGCAAACTATAAGCATCTTCCGAAGGAGTTGAAAAACTGAGCCGCTCTACCAAAGAAGCAGCGACATCTGCTTGCAGCATAAAGTTCATCCATTTATAAGCTGCTTCGGGATTGGGAGCACCTTTGGGAATTACTAAAGTGTCAGTCCACAGAGAAGAACCGCTTGAGGGCACGACATACTTCAATTTCTCGTTATCTGAAATGACTTCATTGGCATCAGAAGAATAACACATGGCTACCTTCAAATCCCCTGTCAGCATTTGCGGCCGCCAAGCATCTGTGGTAAAAGATGCGATCGCAGGTTTGAGTTCCACCAACTTTTCGTAAGCTTTTTTAACTTGCTCTGGGTTAGTAGAATTCAGAGAATAGCCCAGCATCCGCAACGCAGCGCCCATGACTTCTCGAACATCGCTTGCTAGCGTCATTCGCCTTGCTAACTCTTTTTTGTGTTCCCACAAATAACTCCAATCTTCTGGAGCTTCTTTGAGTTGTTCGCTGTTGTAAATCAAGCCTGTGGTTCCCCAGCTCAAAGGCACGCTGTAGCGGTTTCCCGGGTCGTATACAGGGTTTTGAAACTGTTTTTTTAGCCGATCGAGTCCGCCCAAAATTGAGTGGTCTAATGGAGTCAACAGCCCCAGTTCCGTCATCTGAACCACCATGTAGTCAGACGGGTAAATGATGCTGTAGGCGCGGCCGCCACCGGCTTGAACTCTAGCCAGCATCTCTTCGTTGGAGCTAAACACGTCGGCGACTACGCGAATGCCGGTTTTTTCAGCAAAGCGATCGAGCAAAGCTTTATCGGTATAGCCTGCCCAAGTATAGATGAAAAGTTGGTCGGCAGCACCTTTGACGGGAGGGGCAGATTGTACGTCTGCAAGCCGCCAGCCGCAACTGGAAAGGGCTAACCCGTCGGAGGCACAGTTCTAATTGGGATTTTAGATTTGGGATTTAGGAATTAGCTGATTTTAGATGTTCGAGCAAACGCAGATAAACGCAGATTAATACTGATGCTATTAGATACTGGTTAGTTTTGTCCAGTAACGATCGTAAACATCTGCAAATTTTCCTAGGGGTGCCACGCCTTCGCAGTTTTCTAAAGTAGCCTCAGCAGGAAAAATAATTTTGTTTTTGCGAACTTTTGGAGTCAGCAAATAAAAAGCATCTTCTAAAGGAGTTGCAAAACCTAATCGTTGGACTAGGGAAGCCGCAACATCAGCTTGCAGTATGAAATTAATCCATTTGTAAGCTGCGTCTGGATTTGGTGCTCCATTAGGAATTACTAAGGTGTCAGTCCACAGGGCAGATCCGCTTTTCGGCACAATATACCGAAATTTAGGGTTGTTTGCAATTACTTCATTGGCATCAGAAGAGTAGCACATTGCTACTTTCAACTCTCCTGTCAGCATTTGCGATCGCCAAGCATCTGTGGTAAAAGAAGCGATCGCCGATTTGAGTTCTTCTAATTTTTCATAGGCTTTTTTAACTTGTTGTTGGCTTGTAGAATTGAGAGAATAACCCAGCATCCGCAGCGTCGCGCCCATTACTTCTCTAACGTCGTTTAGCAGAGTCATTCGCCTTGCCAATTCCTGTTTGCGTTTCCACAAATAACTCCAATCTTCGGGAGGTTCTTTGAACTGTTCGCTGTTGTAAATCAATCCAGTTGTCCCCCAACTAAAAGGCACGCTGTAGCGGTTTCCGGGGTCGTAAACGGGGTTTTGGAACCGCTTTTTGAGCCGATCTAGTCCGCCAACGATCGATCGGTCTAATTGAGTTAGCATCCCGAGTTTTTTCATCTGCATCACCATGTAGTCTGACGGGTAAATGATGCTGTAGACCTGGGGAACACCGACTTTAAGTCTCGCCAGCATTGTTTCCGTGGAGTCTAACACGTCGGCGACTACGCGAATGCCGGTTTTTTCAGCAAAGCGATCGAGCAAAGCTTTATCGGTATAGCCCGCCCAAGTATAGATGAAAAGTTGGTCGGCAGCACCTTTGACGGGAGGGGCAGATTGTACGTCTGCAAGCCGCCAGCCGCAACTGGAAAGGGCTAACCCGTTAGTCGGAGGCACAGTTTGATTTTAGATTTTAGATTTTAGATTTTAGATTGGGGAATTGAGGATTGAGGATTGGGAATTGGGAATTGGGAATTGGTAATTGGGAATTGGGAATTGGGAATTGGGAATTGGGAATTGGTAATTGGGAATTCTTCCCCTCTCCCCTCTCCCTTTCTCCCTTTCTCCCTTTCTCCCTTTCTCCCTTTCTCCCCCTCTCCATCGTTAGGATCGATCGCCCAAAGCGAGACAATCAGTAGTTCCCCAGTAAGCATAAATCGGCGTGTGCGGGTCTGGGAAAGAGCCACCACTATTGGGCTGGCGCACCGTAATTTTATCGCCCGAGGACAACTCAACCACGTAATGAACGTGGGTGCCCATGTACATGATGTTTTTGAGCCGCCCTTCAAAACAGTTGACCGAAACTTCCGGCTGGTAGAGGTTTAAATATACTTTTTCAGGCCGGACGCTAACAATCACAGAGTCCCCGGTGACACCATTCCACATATCCGACTGCTGAACGACTATTTTCAGATTGGCTGATGTGCGAACTGTGACAGTCGATCGGTCGATCGCCTCCACCGTACCAGAAAACAAATTCGTATCCCCAATAAAATCCGCCACAAAAGCCGTCTGCGGGCACTCATAAATTTCTTCAGGCGAACCAATTTGCTCAATTCGGCCCTCGTGCATCACCGCAATCCGGTTAGAAAGACTCATCGCCTCTTCTTGATCGTGAGTCACCATCACAAAAGTCAAACCCAACTCTTGATGCAAATTCGACAATTCCAACTGCATCTGCTTCCGCAACTTCAAATCCAGAGCACCCAGGGGCTCATCCAGCAACAGAACCGCCGGTCGATTTACCAGAGCTCTCGCCAAAGCCACCCGCTGCTGCTGGCCGCCCGACATTTGACCCGGAAACCTGTTGGCGAAAGATTCCATTTTCACCAATTGCAAAGCTTCCCGTACCCGTTCTTCAACTTCCGATTTCCCCAGCTTTTTAATCCGCAATCCAAAAGCGATATTGTCCCAGACATTCATGTGTCCGAACAGGGCGTAGCTTTGAAACACAGTATTTACCGGACGGCGGTAAGCTGGAGTATTGGTCATCGACTGGCCGCGAATCATCAATTCCCCCGCCGAGGGAGTCTCGAAGCCAGCGATTAAGCGCAGCGTGGTAGTCTTACCGCAGCCGGAAGGCCCGAGAATGCTAAAAAATTCTCCTTGACGAATGCTGAGGTCAACTCCGCGGACTGCGGTTTCGCCATTAAATACCTTAAAGACCTTGCGGAGTTCAACGTCAAGCGCTGTATCCGTTGCTGTCGTACCTTGGTTGAGTGCTGTCTGAAACATATTCGCCCGTTCCTGGGGTAATGCACGCTATTTTAATACAGTTTAAACTTAAACTTTCCTGTATTTTAGGCGAGGAATGTTGGAATTGAGAGGTTTTAGAATTTGTTCTTGAGATTTTATCTCAGAGCGCACCATTATCAGCAACAGGCTCTCCGGCCTGTTCCACAATAAAATTCACTCTTTGTGGAACAGGCCGGAGAGCCTGTTCATAAAAGGCAGATTGAGAGTATTACAGCATCAAGGATCGACCAGCAATCTATTGATTCTCAGGACTTGGCGTGGGAGAAGGTGTTTGCCGCTTCTCTGGTTTGGGTGTTTCTGCTTTTTTCCACTCAGACAAAGGTCGCTGGACGGCATTTTTAAAGTCAAAAGGTACCAGCAGGACTGGCAAAGTTTGGGCCCTATTTTGAGGTGGCGCTTCCGCCTGGTTGGCTTGGGCGTACAAAAAGCGGCCGCTAAAGTCTGTTTTGCCTAACACTAGGCGGTGAGTTTCCTGGTTGTCCAGCTTGACTGTGACTGTGGCTTGCGGTTGGTCGAGGCCGAATTCTGGCAGTTGAGCGGCAGTAATATCTATAGTGCGATCGCTCTTTCCTGTTGCCAGCCTGTCCAGCAAAAAATCCACCGATGCCTGATTCGCGTGTGCTTGCACCGGCAATTTCATTTCCCAGCTAGACTTACCTCCTTTCTGAGCATAAACTCGTTCAAAAGTCAAGATTTTTTCCGGAGTTTTGACTGTAAAGAATTGTACGCGATCGGACTTGAAAGTAAAAATTTTATGTTTTTCGTCCTTAGCCGCCTCCTGTTTCGGGGACACTTGCGTCTCGTACAAAGAAACCAACCCCGCCATCGTCAGCGCAACGGCTATCAATATAAATGTATTTTTTTGCAATTTCATAATAACTGGGAATCGGGCATAGGGCATAGGGCATAGGGCATAGGGCATAGGGCAGTCTGTTATTAGTCAGGACTTATGCACAACCGACCTATGTAGGGTGCGCACTGCGCACCTTACCACTATGATTAGCGCATCAAAACTGTTTTGCGTAACAACTGAAAACAATCAACTGACAACTAACTTATCTTCTCTTCCACCAAATAGCGCCACCAATACCCAGTCCGAGTAAAGGCCAAATCAGCCAAGCCAAAACCAACAATCCTATTTGGACATCATTCATGTTAAGGCGGCGGTTGGTAGCTTTTTTCGGGCTGATAGAAAAGCTTTGCTGGTCTGGTTTACTCAACCAACTCACTGAATTGAGAAACACGTCGCTATTGAGTTGTTGGTCAAACCAACCGTTAGTCACAAATTGAGATGTACCAATTACTATCATGCGCGATGTTTTTGTAGGAGTTGAAAGCACAGAAGGAGTTGTGGTTGGACTGGGAGATGCTGTGGGAGATGTTGTCGGTGTTGGCGTAGGCGAACTTTCAGGAGATGCTGTCGGAGATGTTGTTGGTGTTGGTGTGGGCGAACTTTCAGGAGATGCTGTCGGAGATGTTGTCGGTGTTGGGGAAGTCGTCGGTAATGCTGGAGGTGTAGCTTCTTGGGAGACAATCACCGAATAGCTAATTGGGGAAGCTACGGGTGAAGTTGTTGGTGATGGCGAAGTTGTCGGTGATGGCGAAGTTGTCGGTGATGGCGAAGTTGTCGGTGATGGCGAAGTTGTCGGTGATGGTGAAGTTGTTGGTGATGGCGAAGTTGTCGGTGATGGCGAAGTTGTCGGTGATGGTGAAGGTTTCGGCGAAGTTGTTGGTGATGGTGAGGTTGTTGGCGATGGTGAATTTGTTGGTGAAGTTGTCGGCGATGGTGAATTTGTTGGTGAAGTTGTCGGCGATGGTGAAGTTGTTGGCGATGGTGAAGTTGTTGGCGATGGTGAAGTTGTTGGCGATGGTGAAGTTGGTGAGGGTGAGGGGTTTAACGGAGTGCTGTCAGAACCCGATCGCACCAAAGCCACACCTAATAATAACGGGCCTTGTCGATCGGTCTTCGGATCGAACTCCAATTTCTTAGTCGTCAAATCGCTTTCCGCCCAACTTTCCTGACTCGTCCAAATCAGCGGTTTTTCCTCTATCCCTGCTACTGGCGAAGTTTCCAAAGCGCGTGCAAACGGATAAAATGAAATACCGCTACCGAAACTTTGAGTAATCGGATGTTCGCCGTAACGCCTGACTGTAGGAACCGTCGCACCCAGGCCGAATCTTTGACCAGTACCCGAAGCATCGATAGCCAAACGGGTGTCTAGTTTTACCCCCCATTCTTGCAGAAATTTGTCCAATCCCGTATTAATTCCCGGGTCTACCATTAACAATAAACTGCCGCCGCGATCGAGATAAGCTTTTAATGCTTTAATTTCTGCATCGGAAAAAGGTTTATCTTGACCCGGAATAATTAAAGCATCTGCATCTTCGGGAACTTCTTTGCGTTCTGTCAAATTCAGCGTTTGAGCGTTATAGTATTTGTCTTTCAGAGCTTTTTCAGCTTGCTGAATTCCGCCTTGACCTTCTTTCAGCGGGCGAGCTCCTTTACCTTGCAAAAAGTAAACTGTAGGAGTACGAGTGCTGAGAATTTCTTCTAAGCCATTGGTAAGTTTTATCTCTGAAAGGCCTTGATTTGGGTCGCTACCAAAAGCCGTACCACTTTTTTGCAGTAACTGTTTTTTGTCACCGGACTGCAAGTAAACTTCTCCGATGCTGGTAATGCTAAATTCCCGGATTTTTCCCGGTTGGGCTTGGGGGTCAACAAACTCGTATTGAAACTTTTCACCTCCCTCGCGTTTGTAGCTTTGCAGCAATTCTTTAATTTGCGGATTTTGGATGGGGTCAAATACCCAAACCTTGACTGTTTGTTGCAGGTTTCGCAGGATTTGTTGAGTCTGGGGGGCGAGGGTAAATTGTTGGCTTTCGGTTAAGTCGATGCGGAGGGGATAGCGAAATGCTATGAAGTTAATTACTCCCAGAATCACAAAGACTGCGAGGGTAGCAATCAGCGCGTTGGTACTCGCTTGAGTGGAACGCCGCCCCCAAAAGCCTTGTTCGTAAGTCAAGGATAGCAGCCAAAGTGCGATCGTCACTATTCCGGCAATAACTAAACCGACTGTCAGAGGTTCCCATGCTGCGGATACAAGTCTTGCTGTTAACCCGGCTGCGGTGAGAAGGGGGCCCAGCAAAAAAACGTATTTCCAATTTGTTTTGGTAATTTTCATAAGGTAAATATTGTGTGACCAAACTCCGGTTCAAGAATGTTATTCTATATTGAATTAGTCTGCTCCAACCAGGCTGTTAAATCTGAGAGACTGTTGAAATCCAGGACGGCATCTCCTAATTCTTCTAATTCCTGTAATCCTAATTGACGGATGGAGTTTTCTAGTTCCGGTTGGATTGTGCCTAAACGCCGCACAAGTTGACGCAATATTAATGAGAGTTGAGCGGTTTTTGTCACCTGGTCTCTTGCTAAATCTATGGCAATCTGCTGGTCTTGAATCCACAGTTCTTGGTTCTGCAATTCATTTAATTCTTCCTGAGTGAAGTTGTCCTCGCTGGCAATTTTAAAAGCTTTCTGAATTTCGGGAACAGCACTCAGTGTTTCGGGGACTGTCTCCAGAATACTGGCATTTTGGAGAAAGTAAATCCATTTGTCGGCGGTTGTTTCTAATTGTGCTAATTCTTTGCTAAATTTTGGCAGTTCGACAAATACTAATTCTATTTCAGTATCTGGACAATCAAACTGTTGCTCTTTTTCTTTGAAAACAAACCTCGTCATAAATTCTGGCTGATTTTCAAACATTTCAAAGTTGGCAATTTTCAAGGAAGTTACTGTTTTTAGTCTTTCGTAGCGTTCTTCTCCTGTTAATTGCAGGCTGTAGGCTTTGGCTGCATTGTACAAAACTCTTTTCTCGAAGGAAGGCACGTTGAGCAGTTGGATTTCAATGAGGGCGATTCTGCCGCCGTTGATTGTGGCTTTGACATCTAGGTGTGTGTCTGGGACTCCGAAAGTTTTATTTCCCGGTTGGGAGTCGATTATTTCTAAGTCTTTAATGACGGGCTGTGCTTCATAAAGGATGGCGTTTAAAAAATTAATGAGGATGTATTTGCTGTCGCTGGAACTGAATATTTTTTTGAACGCAAAGTCGATTTTGGGATTGATAAATCTCATTGTTTGATTTACTTGGTAGAATCATTTACCCTGAAAATATAACCGAATGTTGAAGGAAGAAGGAAGAAGGAAGAGGGAAGAAGGAAGAGGGAAGAAGGAAGAGGGAAGAAGGAAGAGGGAAGAAGGAAGAGGGAAGAAGGAAGAGGGAAGAAGGAAGAGGGAAGAGGGAAGAAGGAATAAGTCAGTAGCCAGATTAATGCCCCATCCCCGATGCCCGATGCCCGATGCCCGATGCCCGATGCCCGATGCCCGTTGTTTTTAAGAACGCTGATATCGCAAAGCATCGATCGACTGTGCTGTGAGAAATACTCCTAGAATGATGTAACTGGCAAAAATAATTAAACTGCTAGTATCAAAAACTCCCTTGACAAGATTAGTGTAATGTGTTAGGAGTGAAAGTTGTCCTAATGCTGCTCCGAAGGGCCCGCCGATACCGACGGCGGCTGCATCGATTACCCACAGAAATAAGACTAGAGCGAAGGTGAGGATGGCGGATAAAATTGTGCTGTCTGTAAGGGATGAAATAAACATTCCGAGGGACAATATTCCGGCCGCTAGTAAGATTAGGCCGCCGTGTCCTAGCAGCACGACGCTGGAGGGTACGGGGGGCGTTGACGAACTTAGGGCGATCGCCTCGCAGAAGAGTAGTGGCAGCAACATTGTGGTATAAAATGTTAAAACGCCGAGGAGTTTGCCGGTAGCAACGACCCAGTTGGTTAAGGGCGATGTGGCTAAAAGTTCTAAGGTGCCGCGCTTGCGTTCTTCTGCGTAAAGTCCCATGGATAGTGCTGGTAGTACGAACAGTGAAAGGGAACCCATGATTCGCAGGAAGAGTTGCAGGAATTCATAGGCTATGTCGATCGCAGGTTCGGTAATTCCCATTCTATCTCGCTGGGTAATTTGAGGAATTAGGCCGTCGGGGGCAAGGAGAATGGCGATTAAAAAGTAGCCGGCGATCAGCCAAAAGACTGCTGCGATAGCATAGGCAAATGGTGATGCAAAATAGCTTTGCAGTTCTTTGCGGTAAATGGCGATGATATTACTAATCATTACTAACATTTAGGAATTGGGAATGGGTAATTGGGTATTGGTAATTGCTTCATTCTGAGTCGCCTCCGGGTCGTGTTTCGCTGTCGTTGCTCTGTTGTTGCTTTCTTTCTATTTTTCGCTTTCTGTTAACGGGTGGTTGTTCTGCTTGAGCATCGCTACTCGCTTGTGGCCTTTTTTTAACTTGCCGATTTTTGACAACAGGTTCGGATTTTGGTTGAGAATGTTCGATCGACTCTACGATTTCGACAACAGGTTGCGTCACAGGTTCGGCTTTTGCTTGAGAAAGCTCGATCGACTTTACGGTTTCGACAACAGGTTCCGGTTTGGGTTGAGGATGCTCGATCGACTCTACAATTTGGGCAACAGGTTCGGCTTGATGTTCGATCAATTTGGGCAACAGGTTCGGCTTGATGTTCGATCGACTCTACATTTTCGACAACAGGCAGATTTTCGACAATCGGTTCCGGTTCGCGATACTCGATCGATTCTACGGTTTCGGCAACAGGTTCCGGTTTGGGTTGAGGAAGCTCGATCGACTCTACGATTTCGACAACAGGTTCCGGTTGAGAAAGCTCGATCGACTCTACATTTTCGACAACAGGCAGATTTTCGACAATCGGTTCCGGTTCGCGATACTCGATCGACTCTACGGTTTCGACAACTGGTTCGGCTTCTAGTTGAGGATGTTCGATCGAC
Organism: Microcoleus sp. PH2017_12_PCY_D_A; assembly: GCF_020738565.1. NCBI lineage: Bacteria > Bacillati > Cyanobacteriota > Cyanophyceae > Oscillatoriales > Microcoleaceae > Microcoleus > Microcoleus sp. PH2017_12_PCY_D_A. The sequence continues at coordinate 100,176 of NZ_JAEQCI010000033.1, forward strand.
TCTACATTTTCGACAACAGGCAGATTTTCGACAATCGGTTCCGGTTCATGATGTTCGATCGACTCTACAGTTTCGACAACAGGCAGATTTTCGACAATCGGTTCCGGTTCATGATGTTCGATCGACTCTATTGTTTCGACAATCGGTTCCGGTTCACCATACTCGATCGACTCTACGGTTTCGATAACAGGTTCGGCTTTTGCTTGAGAAAGCTCGATCGACTCTTGTCTTTCGACAATTTGCAGAAATGCTGCAACTGGTTGCATTTCTGGTTCTATATCATTGATTGTCTCTGATGTTTCTGCAAGTGGTTCTGATTCTGGTTCAGAATTGTCGATCGACTCTTCGATTTCTGCAAATTCCAGATTTTCGACAATCGGTTCCGGTTCGTGATACTCCATCGACTCCACAGTTTCTACCACTGGTTCTGATTCTGATTCAGAATGCTCCATCGACTCCACAGTTTCTACCACTGGTTCTGATTCTGGATCGGCAAGCTCCATCGACTCCACAGTTTCTACCACTGGTTCTGATTCTGGCTCAGCAAGCTCCATCGACTCTACTGTTTCTACAACTGGTTCGTGGGATGTTGAATGAGCATCATAGAAAGATTTTACTGTTTCTACAACTGGTTCGTCGGATGCTGAACAAGCATCGTAGGGCGACTCTTGCCTATTTGAAACTGGCAGATTTTCCACAATCGGTGGCGCTTCCAATTGATGAGCATCCGCGATCGGCGGTGATTCCGATTGATGAGCATCCGCGATCGAATCTGGAATTTTTGTCGCTGTTTGCAGATTGCGATCGACCTCCGGTTCGCTGTGAACCAGACTTTCTTCCGGTTTCTTTTGGCCCGCTGTCAGCCGTAAAAACACATCTTCCAAAGTAGCCCGATTGCGGCGCATTTCGCAGAGTCCGAATCCTGAGGCGATAATAGCTGCGGCGATTTCTCGTCCTGGTTCCACGTCCGATTCGCACGAGGCCAGCAGGCGGTAGCGACTGGCTAAAAATTGCTGGCTGGGAATCAATTCGATCGATCGAACTCCCGGCACATTTTCCAAAGAAGGCAACAGCAGACTGTTAACCAAATCCGCCTCACCTTCAACTTCGACTTCGTAACCTTCCCCAGCGGTGAACTCTCCCATCAAACGTTCGGGAGTACCAGCGGCGACGATTTGACCGCGATTGATGATGGTGACGCGGCTGCAAGTCATGCTGACTTCGGGCAGAATGTGGGTAGAAAGGATAATAGTGTGTTCGCCTGCAAGACTTTTGATTAAGTTGCGGACTTCGATGATTTGTCGCGGGTCGAGGCCGACGGTTGGTTCGTCCAGGATAATGACGGGGGGATCGTGGACGATCGCCTGTGCAATACCAACTCGTTGCCGAAATCCTTTAGAAAGTTTGCGGATTAAAACTTTGCGTTTATCAACCAGGCCGCAGCGTTCGATCGCGGAAGTAACTCGTCGCGCGCGATCGCCCGCAGGTACTTGCTTGATCCGCGCCACAAAAAACAGAAACCCTTCCACAGTCATTTCTGGATACAGCGGCGGGTTTTCCGGCAGATAACCGATGCGCTGTCTCACCGCCATCGAGTTTTCGTGAACATCCAGGCCGGCGATGCGGGCTGTACCGCTCGATGCCGGCAAATATCCCGACAAAATCCGCATGGTTGTGGTTTTGCCGGCGCCGTTGGGCCCCAAAAACCCGAGAATTTCTCCTGCTTCGACCGAAAAAGACACGTCCGCGATCGCTGCCGTCGAACCGTAAGTTTTGCTTAAGTGTTCTACTTCAATCATTTGTCAAAGTCATGTCGATTTTAGGTTTGAGATTTGAGATTTGAGATTGACTCCGCCAACCACAGGCCGGACGCCTGTTCCACAACCACAGGCTAGTTAGGGCCAATTTTTCACCTCAGCCTGCAACAAACCAAATCTATCACAACTCACGATCGTACTTGGAAGCGGGATACTTGTTTTAGGTCGATCGTCTGGCTCCGGCTAGGGTTGAGTTTGCTGTTGCTGGTTGAATAATTCACACAGAAAAACAGGCAGGATGCCTGTTCCACAGATAAAAAAGTGTAAGGATTCAGGTGGTGCGTATTGAGAAGTGCGATCCGGCAAACAGGGTGAGACTTTAGCATTTTCAGCCTACCGGGTTGGCCCTTTTCACGGCCCAAATCTTTATCCCGAACTCACGTTGAATAAGGTCAAGATACAGACTTTTGCTGGCTGGGTATCATCACCAATGCCCAGTAGGGAACTTCGGCAGGATCGACATCTGCGATCGCCCGAATGCACTGATTCGGCATAGTTGCGCGTTCTATATATAGTGCGCGATCGAACTGTCCCAACTCAATCAACACGTCTCGGACTTTCGCAAAGTGCCTCCCCAGCTTAATAATCACAGCAGCATCAACAACCGCCAGCCGATCGCGCAAAACAGAGGCATCCAACGTCGCAGGCATAATGCTTAACACATCGTTACGGTAAGTCAGTGGCACTCCCAGCGCACTCGCACTCGCCATCGTCGAAGAAATTCCCGGCACAACTTCGGTAGTAAATTTGCCCGACAAACGGTTGAACAAATACATAAACGTGCCGTAGAGAAAAGGTTCGCCCTCGCACAAAACCGCCACATCGCGCCCTTCGCTGAGGTGGGCGGCAATTTTCTCTGCTGCAATATCGTAATACGGTTGAGACGATCGCGTCGGGCTAAAAGGCAGCGGCATCGGAATCTCAATTTGCTCCGGGCGCAAGTAATCTGCGACGATCGCCCGCGCCAGCACCTTACCATTTTCCATCGCCGGATACGCAATCACCGGCACCGATTGCAAAATCCGATAAGCTTTCAAAGTGATCAATTCCGGATCCCCAGGGCCGATGCCCAATCCATACAATTTACCAGTAGTCTTAGTCATAGTTCGTCCTCTTTAGCTAACGCATTCACGGCTGCTGTTGCCATTGCACTGCCACCTCGCCGCCCCTGTAGCGCGATAAATGGCACTCCCCGACTGTTAGCAGCGAGTTCGGCTTTGGATTCCGCCGCCCCCACAAATCCTACCGGGAAACCCAGAATTAAGGCCGGTTTCGGGGCTCCAGCATCCAGCATTTCCAGCAGCCGAAATAAAGCAGTCGGGGCATTGCCGATCGCCACAACTGCACCATCTAACTTATCTAGCCACAAATCGAGTGCTGCTGCCGATCGAGTATTGCCGATTTGTCGCGCCAACTCCGGGACTTCAGGATGCCAGAGGGTGCAAATCACTGGATTGTCTGCGGGTAGGCGTTTGCGGGTGATGCCTTCGGCTATCATCCGGGCATCGCAGAGAATTGGCGCGCCTGCTGCGAGGGCTTTTCGCCCGTGGGTGGCTGCAAGGGGGGAAGCTGCTAAGTCTTTAACGATATCGATCATTCCGCAACTGTGAATTAGTCGCACTGCAACTGTTTCTAAGTCTGATGGCAGGTTTGATAAGTCTGCTTCGGCGCGGATTGTGGCGAAGGATTTTTTGTATATTTCTGTTCCGTCTCGGATGTAGTCAATCATTAAGATAATTAGGAATTGGGAATTGGGAATTGGGAATTGGGAATTGGGAATTGGGAATTGGGAATCGGGAATTGGGAATTGGGAGACTGTACTTAACTTTATTTGCAACTGCTATGGGAAGTTTGTTTGATTTATGAAATGGCTTTTTTAAATGAACCGCGAAGGCGCGAAGGGCGCGAAGGAAGAAAGAGAAGGGGAAATGATGACATTTTGTCTGTTTTTATGGGATGTTTTTTGCTTTTAATTGTGAGTTACTGGGCTAAGTAATTTCTGCAATTTGTCGATCGCCCACCGATCGCAAAATTCACCTAATGACTCGTGAGGTTCTCGCAACTGCTGGTAGACGCGCAGCATTCGCTCGATCGCGCGGGGCATCTGGGCTGCGCTAACGGCTGGGAAGATTTGCCGTCCAAAGGGCAAGTCTTTTTTACCTGCATAAATGTTGTAAGCTGCGATCGTTTCGCATCCCTGCTGAATCTGGGTTCCTACTAGGGTGATGTCAATTGGCTGGTGTTGGGCGCAGGATTTTTCGCAGCCGCTGAAATGTATGTTAATCGATCGGTCGATCGTCAGTTTTTGCGCTAAATCCCTCACCATTTCTAGGGCGTGAGTTTGAGTATCTGTCGCCGCCGACGCACAGCCGCTGCTACCGGCGCACGCAACTAAGCAGGAATCTAGATTAGTTGCGGATGAGTGCAATCCTAAATCGGCGATTTGCTGTTTGACCTCAAAAATCTGGGAGCTGGGAATGTCGGAAATCACCAGATTTTGCCACGGTGTGAGTCTGAGGGTGCCGCTAGCTAGATTTTGGGCTAAATTTGCCAAATTTCTCAGTTGCTTTGATTCTAGCTTGCCTAGGGGCAGTGCAATGCCGATGTATGAAAAATCGGACTGTCGCTGGGGATGAATGCCGAGATTGCCGTTGGGCGCGAGGGTGAAAATCGCGTCAGTGACAGGCAGGATGCCTGTTGCACAAGAGTTGTGGGAGATGTTTGTTTCAGAAAGCTCCCTGGACTCTCGCCGCAATGCAAACGGCAAATTTTTCTCTACTTTTTTTAGATATTTTTCAGTCCCCCAATCAGCGAGTAGATGACGCAAACGCGGTTTTTTGCGATTAATTCTAGGCGAATTTTTAGTATATTCAAGATACGCGCTAGTTAAGCTTGCTAATACTGCAATACATTGCGATTGTTCGATAAGAATTCCTGTATCGCTGTTCAAATACAGTCGGAAAAATATTTCAGGATTTGTCGATATCCTTTCTGCTGCTAATAAAATATCGTTCCGTAGATTGCGGATAGAAACTAATTCTCCGCCATCAAAACCAATGCTGAATTTAGCGGAAAGTTCTGATAACTCAGGATGGGTTTGAAGGTAATTATCCCAAGCTGCAACTAACGGGCGAGTATCGAGTAACTGCTGGCGATCGATTCCTGCTGTCGGGCTTGCCATTATATTGCGAATTGGGTCAACTTCAACGCGGCGAGATGCTAATCCCAATTCTTGCAAATCTTGCCAAATTGACGGGGGAATTTCCGAGTGCAATTCTCGGATTTGCAAATTTGCGCGATTCGTGACTTGCAAAAAGCCGGTACTGTAGCGATCGACTAAATTGGCGATCGACCAACACTGCTGTACATTTAACATTCCCCCCGGAATCCGCATCCTCGATAAAACGCCGTCTCGGGCTCGGGAACCGTAAAATAAGCCCGGACAAGTCGGTAAATCAGTCAAAGCTAACAAATAATCTCCTTCCCCGTGCGACGCAGGGAACCTACAAGTAAACGCGCCCTGAAATCGGCATTCTGACTCTCACAGTTGCGGCACAGCGCCGGAATTGCACCGGACTTTCCCGCTTTCAGGTTTCAGAAATGTATCATAGGTCGATCGGCCGCAGCCCTAACTCTCAACTTTCTTAACAAAACCCCTGGCGATCGCACTCTCTATCGTTTCATCAGCTTTCCTAATGACCCCCATCAGTTAAGCTGTCGTTACAGGCCTTTACAAACCTTAACGATACCGTTAATAATAGAGACATCATCCGAACATTGAAAACCAAATACAGCAATCATAAACACATGACAGCCACCTTACAGCAGCGCGAAAGCGCCAACCTGTGGTCGCAGTTTTGCAACTGGGTCACCAGCACCGACAACCGCATTTATGTAGGTTGGTT